>JAFPNP010000252.1 GCA_017411125.1 Kiritimatiellia bacterium | reverse complement strand
GTTTTGAGCAGTTATGTCAAGGGATAAGCGGGGTTAATCTCGCGCGAACTCCCCCGAAAAATCGCCTTGCCGCTGGAGTTTACCCATTTTTTGAGTGCGAAAGTGTGGCGTACGCCTGCAAATAAAGGGGTGGGTGCGTTTCGGGAAGTGGTTTTCCCCAGATTCCGGTTGAAACGGGCTATCCGTCGTCGTGGTCGAAGATGTCCGCGAAGCCGGGGAGGAGCAGTTCAGTTGCCGGTTCGGGCTTCGCCGCGATTGCCTCCGCCGTCGCGCGCACCCACTTTCCGAAGCGCGTGAACGCGCGCTTGATGCCGTCCGCGATGGCGTAGGCCGCAAACTCCGGCACCTCGCCGAGGCGCTTGCCGAGGCGCGTCAGGTGTTCTGCGAGGACTTCGCGCCTGACGCTCCTCCCGATCCACACGGTGGCGAAGTAGGCGCTGGCCAGCACGAGGGAGGCCATGTTGCGGATGCGCGTGTAGGACATGACGCGGATGTTCTCCAGCCCGTACGACTGCTTGACGAAGCGTATGGTCTCCTCCACGCGCCAGCGCGA
Source organism: Kiritimatiellia bacterium (assembly GCA_017411125.1). Lineage (GTDB taxonomy): Bacteria > Verrucomicrobiota > Kiritimatiellia > RFP12 > UBA1067 > RUG572. The sequence continues at coordinate 3,016 of JAFPNP010000252.1, read as the reverse complement.
GAGGTAGGCCTCGATGACGCGCCACTGGGATTCGAACGAGCCGTTGACCGGCAGCGACGTGATGAGCAGCATGGGTTCCTGTCCGAACCCCTTGACGACAACCATGTGCAGCTCCTTTTCCGGGTGCGCCGGAAGCCTGACGGGCATTGCGCCGAACGATATCGGCACGTCGCACTCCCTGCCGTGCGAATCGAACGTGACATGGTGTGCGTGCCGCATCGTGCATTCGCGGGCAAGGTCGTGCACCTCGTGCATCCCGCGCCACGACAGCACGCTGCGTCCCTTCAGCCGTATGACGAAGTCCCGGGCTTCGCCGATGAGATAGTCGTAGAACGCGGGCCTGTCGCCGCCTCTGTCGTACACGGTGACGCCCTTGCCGCCGGTTGCCCCGTACACGGCCTTGACGGTTTCCAGCACCTCGTCGTTCTCGCCCTTGAAGCCGGGCGCGCGCGAAGACCACAGCTTCAGCGCGAGCGGCACTGTCTTCCTGCCGCCGATGCGGCATGCCGCGACCATGCAGCCGTGGTAGCCGTTGACGAGCACGTCGCGTCCCTCCTTCGAGGACCGGCTCGCGTCCCTGACGAGCGTGACGTGCTCCATCGCATGGGCGAACTCCTTGCGTATCTCGGTCGGGTCGACCAGCAGAAGCGTGTCATGCCTCACGAAGCGGGCTCCGTTCCCCAGGACGGCACCTGCCACGGCCTGTCCCAGCGTGTCGTCGTCGAGGTTCCGGCTCAGCCGCTTCTCCGTGTAGATTGGCCTTATGTCATCGTCGATCGCGCGCACGATAGATGACAGTTTCGTGTCGCCCGAGGCCTGTATCCCGTAGATACACTCCTCTATGAACCTCATGCCGGGTCTTGAGAAATGGGTAAACACTTTACCCATGAATTTTGCGAGTTGGGCTTTCGCCTTCGACGCGATTTTGGTATCATTCATGGCGCGGCAACCTCCTTGCGTTTTGTTTTTTGCAATTCGGTATTCTACCGAAAACGGCGGGCGGTTGCCGCACTTTTCCCCGCCGTTTTTGCCCGTCGGCTCGCCAGACATTGAAAAATGGGTAAACTCCAGTCCATGGGTGCAACGAGACTTTTATGCAGAGTCAATGAGGTGACGTGCGAAATCATGCCGCGCAGTCGACCTGTGGAAGATCCTTAACGAGATGGTTGAAGAACTCCTCGAGTCGGTCCGACTTGTAGAGCGTGCGAAGCGGAAGAAGCGCCTTGGCGCCCTTGAGCGACCAGATCATGCCTGACTGCTTGAAGCGCTGGCCGATGACGGTCTTGCATCCGCTCTCGATGACGCCCGAGCCTATGAACCAGCCGTTGGCCCGGTATTCGTCGTACTTCATTCTCCCGACATTGCTGCGATAGTACTTGAATTCGCGCATTGCGTCCTTGCCGAGCCTGTTGCGAAAGTTCTTCCAGATGTAGTCGAGCACGCCTTGGACCTTGCCCGACTTGATGCGTTCGGACCAGTAGCGGTGGCGGTACTTCCATTCCTTCGATCCTTCCTTGATTCCGAGCCCGAGCATCAGCGGTTTGAGGTGTTCGACGGCATGGTAGACGTCGAGGATCTCGATGGCGAACGGGAAGTCGCTGTCATGGACGGTATGCAGCCATTTGCTCCCGTCGGTGATGTACAGGACGGTTTCCGGGAGCGTCGCGAACCGCCTGTCGAACTCGTTCCTGAGGTATTTGCCGAACTTCTCGCGCCTGTGCGTCGTGGCGACGTACGTTGTCGTGTCGAGATTGCGGTGGGGTTCGTTGTCTTCGGTCGTCGAGGCGATGAAGATGGCGCCTGCCTTGACTTCGCGCGTCTTGGCCCGTCCGTTCTTGCCCTCGACGCCGTGCAGGCATTCCTTCCTCATCGGCATGCCGGTTCCGTCCGCCATGACGCAGACGGTCTCCGCCAGTCTGCCCTCGTCGCACGGCTCTCCGGCCTCCTTGCCCTTGGCGAAGGCGGACGAACTGCCGCGGTAGAGCCCGACGACCTCGCGTATCGTGTCTGCGGAGACCCTGAAGGCGTGGTTGCGCGAGAATGCGTCTGCCGCGTCCTTGTACGGATGGTCTACGGCGTGCCGGACCATTTCGTTCGCGGCGGCGGGCGTGTACCTTCCGACGAGCCCGAGCCTGTCGTCGAACGGATAGTGCCCCGTGCGGCTGTCGTCGTCCCAGTAGTAGGTGCGCTTGATCTCCGGGAGCTCGCCGAAGAGGGTGACGATCCTCTTGCCGTGGTTTCCGGCGTTGCGCTCCCCCGGCTTGGCCAGGTAGTCCTTCGCGGTCGCGGCGCCTGCGGCGAGGAGCTCGGCCATGAGCTCGCGGCAGAGCCCGTTCATGTCGTCGAAGAGCGTCTGCTCCAGCTTGGAGGTGCATCCGATGCCGTCGCGCTTGATCGACGAGGCCGCAGCGTCCACGACGGCATGGATCTTCGCTGCGCCCCTCAGGACGAGGTGCGCGAGCTTTTTTTTAGAGGGGATTCGGACGAGGCGAGCTCGCGCGCGTTCGCAAGCGAGAGCTCCAGCACTAGGTCCTTCAGCTTCCGCCCTGCGGCGACTGCGGCCTTGAAGTCGGCAACCTTGCCCGTAGGGATCGCGAACGAGTGGTTCTTGCCCTTGTGCGTGTACTGCAGGTTGTAGTAGACGGCGGCGGTTCCGTTCCTGCGCACGTTCTTGTAGGAGGAGATGGTGCCCTGGACCGAAGGCGGCAGGGCGGCGATCTCGGCGAGGATTTCGGCGCGGGAACGCGCCTTTTTCGATGATTTGTTTTGCATACATATATTATAGTATATGTGTGCGCAAAATGCAAGGGGAAATATTGGGGTGCCTGCATAAATATCTCGGTGCACCCGAGTGCCGAGAATTGACAGATATGAGATTTAAATGGTAAAATGCGCGTAATTTCCATTGGGAGAGGAATGTTACTTACATGAAAAAGCAGGTGCACTTTATCAAAATGATGGCTGTGGCGGCTTGGGTGGCCGCGGCAGTCGCGGCCTTCCCGGCGCGGGGCGCGTC
>JAFPNP010000251.1 GCA_017411125.1 Kiritimatiellia bacterium | reverse complement strand
GAGGGATGCACCGTGACGCCGATGCAGAAGACGTACTATTACGGCACGAACGCGAACATCGGCGATTTCACGGCAACGGCGGCCACGGGCTGGTATTTCATGAAGTTTTTCGAGGACGAAGCGCTACTCGTTCCCGTTACCAATACATCATTGTATGTCACCGGCGACAAGACCATCTATGCGGTTTTCACGAAAAAGACCGTCCGTGTGACGTTGCAAACGAGCCCTTCCAGCACGGGAAGCGGAGTGTTCACGATAAACGGCGAGCCGGTCAATTACATGGACGTCCCATACGGGAGCAAATGCGTGATCGGGGCCTCCGCCGCCGCCGGAAGCGTGTTTGTCAGATGGGAGTACCGCGACGGCGACGGAAAATACCAAGATGCAAGCACCGACAGCCCCTTTGAATTCGAAGTACCCAACGACAGGTACAATTACCGCTATCAGATGATGGCCGCCGATTATCCCTCATATGCCGAAACCTACAAAGAAAGATACGTAGACTTCTGGGGCGTGTTCGACAAGGGATCGGGTACGGGAGAACTGCTCTACGGCGAGGACGGCGGCATTGTTTACGGCGCGACCGGCTTTCCGATATACAGCGGCGACAAGAGCCCGATAATTCTTCAAACGCAGGCGAAAGGAAACTAGGACTTATGGCAATCAAGGTAAAGCACGAGATGAACGCCGCGCCGGCCGCTGCGGCGGGATTGGCGTCCGGCAGGGCGAAGCGGTCGATGGATACGGCGCGGATGTTCGCGTCCGGCGGAGGCAGTCGCGGCGGCGGAGGCGCGCAGGGCGCGACCGCGCACGTCATATCGCCCGGCGGGGCGTCCGCCCACGTGGTCGGCGCGCACGCTCCCGGCGTGACGGACTGGACGGGAATGCGCAAGGAGAACGAGGCGCAGGCCAGGGAGCGCAAAATCCTTGCGCAGATGAACAACGACGCTGTGATGGACAGGCAGGTCGCGGCGGACGATGCGGCGATGGAGCGGGACGCGGCGCAGCACGATTTCCAGATGGAGCGGGACGCGGCGCAGCACGGCTTCCAGACGGAACGGGACGCGGCGCAGCACGGATATGCGCGCGAACTTGCGGAGTCGAAGTCGTTGCTGGACATTGAGCGCGCTGCAAAGCTTGAGCAGCTGAAGCTGCCGCCAATGCCGTCGAAGCAGCCTCAAGCGCCGGTAAAGTCCGGATTCCCGACGTCGCCGGAATACGACAGGCTCAGGAACGTCTTGCTCGGCAACGCCGGCGATACGGATGCAGGTAACAAACTGGGCGACCTGTTGTCCGGCGCGTTTTCAGTCGTGCGCGATGCGCTTGCGAAGGCGAAGGCGAGATTCGGAATGCCGTCGGACGCCGCCCCCAGCAGTGGCATTCCGGACAAGGCTTACGACTACAACGTATACGACAAGATGAAAAACCTCTTGCTCGGCGGCACTGGCGAGCCCGGCGTCAAGGATGCGCCGCCGTCCGGCGCCGCCCGGGACGACATCGCGAACGTCTATGCGGGCGGCGGGACGGTGTTCGGGCAGGGAAGCGCCACGGGCGGCCCGCTGGACTACCTGCGCCCGTCCGGCGGCGATGGTGTTTTCGGGGCGGAGTCTGAGGAATACGCCTCGTCGATCGGAGGCATGATCGGCGCATTTCTGCGCATGGCATGACAGGAGGAGGAAATATGATGGAACAGGAAAACACAGAACCGGGCACGGCACGCACTCTGGAGCAGTTGCGCTCGGACGCGGATAAAAGCGTGTCCGAGGCGCGGGCGGCGAAAGACGCATGGGGCGAGGCGCTCCAGCGCCAGCAGCGCGAACGCGACGCGCAGAACGGCATGGCGACATACGGACAGATGCGGGAACTTGTCGGGCGTCATGAACTGGCCGAACTGAAGAACGGGCAGAGGGCGCAGGACGCGATAGCGTCCGCGCTTGCGATTGCGAGTGCGCCCGAAAACAAGGGGCGTCTCCCCGGAGTCGTGACGGACTACCTCAACAGGCAGTTCGGATTCGACGGCAAGACGGCTGGAATCACGGAGGGCGGAATCGACCCCGAGACGGGCGATTTCGGTTTCGTGTTCGCCGAGCGCGACGAGCAGGGAAACACCTCGTACAGAAAGCAGACGATTCCGCGCTCCGTCCAGCTTGGGCTGATGGAGGGTTATCCGTCGCTCTTCAACGAGGAAGCCGTAAAGGCCCATCGGCAGAAGATGCTTGATTCGGGTCTTACGAGCGCAGAACTTGACGCCTACTCGAACGTGGCGCGTCTTTCCCGCGAACGGCTTGCGAAGCGCATGGAGGAGCTGACGCCGAAGGAGAAGACATCCGGTTGGTCTCCAGAGCGCATAAAGCTGGAAAAGGAAAGGCTGCGGCTGCGCGAAAACGAGGAAGCCGGACGCAACAACCGCGCCGGGACGAAGAACGATGTCGCAAACGCCCGTCTCGCCGCGTCCGTCGCAAAACACATGAACGAGATCAAGATGGGCTTGGGGCTGGACGACGATCAATCCGCGCAACTCCAGTCGTCGCTTACGAAGATCCTTTCCGACGCGTTCGCGCCCGCCGCCGGCGGACAGGCGCCCGGCGACGGCGGAGAAACGTCCAGCAATGGTCAAACAGGCAAAAAGGTGTCGTACAATGGTCTCAAGCCCGGGCAGACATTCTTCGCGACAGGCAAAGACGGCAAGCGGCATAAATACCGCAAGACCGAGAACGGGTACGAGAGGATCGACTAAAAGGAGAATGGAATATGGCAAGTTCTTTGTGGGGCCTTCGGCAGACAGAGGATGGGAAGCAGCGGGAGCGCGAAGCGCAGTCCGAACTTATCGGCATCGCGGTCACGGAGGCGCGCAACAGCTTCAAGGACAAGTCCGCCGACGAAATAGCGAACGTTGACGATGGCGTTGAACTGTCGGACGCGGATGAGATAGCCGACTTTGACGGCGGCGTTGAACTCGCCTCGGACGGCGACATCCCGGAAGTGGAGATTCCAGACGACGCGAAGGACGAGACGCCCAACATGGGCGTAGGCGAACACTCCCGCATGACGGTGCGGCAATCCACCGGCAAACGCGCGGACGAGATACTGCACGGTGGCGACGACCTCTACACGAAGACGATGGACCTTTTCGGCGTTTCACGTGAAGGTTCCGCGTCCGCGTTGATACATGCCGCGCCATTCGTCAAACAGTTGGCGAACATGGAGGCGTCGAGGGAGGAAAAGGCGCTTGAACGTCTCCGTTCCGGCGACTACGACGACAAGGAAATGCAGGACATCGTTGAGGCGGCTGGATTGCAGCATGAGTCCAAGCAAGCCTTTGACGCGTCCTTTGCGTCGATTGACCCAAAGAGCGAACACCGCGAACTGCTCGCGCAGGCCGCAGAGCGCGAGTTGATAAGGCGGACGAAGACGAGGGAGGGCGCGTCTGCGGAGTTGGAACGCAAAGAGCAGACCGCATGGGGCAAGATCGCCAGCGGCACCCTGGAGAACTCCGGATATGTCGGAGGGTACATTTACGGTTCGACGATTGCGGGTGGTCTCGGCATTGGAATAACAGCGGCGGAAGGAGCGGGAAAACTCGCTCAGATCGGCACAGCCGTAGTAAATGGCGCGATAGGTTCAGTTCCCCAAACTTTGGTCGGTTGGGACGAGCGCTACCAACGTCTGAACAAGAAAGACTACCGGCTTGGCGACGATGGCGAATTGCAGGTAATCGACAACAACTACGGCGAGGTGCGTTCCGCGATACAGGGCGGCGTTGGCAGTTTCGTGGAGAACACGGTCGTGGAGGGCATGACCGACACCGCAATCGAAATCGCCTGTCTCGGCCTCGGGAAGATTCCAGGAGCGCAGGCGTTCATCGTAAAGCCGCTCCAGAAGCTCGGCAACGCTACCGTCCGCAAGATGATGGGAAACAAGGCGGGGCGTGCGCTCCTGCGCGTCGGAAAGGCGTACAACAGCATATCGCAGTTTACGCACTTCAACTCCCAGCCGGTCGAAATGCTGGAGGAGGACTTGCAGCCGATCTTCGACAACGTTTTCGGCCTCGACAAGAAGCGCGGCGAATACAAGGGCATTGGCGCGGAGGCGAAGGATTACTGGAACAACACGCTGACGCTCGCCAACCAGAAGGACATCTTCTACGGGCTTGTCGGAACATGCCTGTTGCAGGCTGGCGCTGGCGGCGCCGGCGCGGCATGGGCGAGGCGCGGCTCTTCGGGCGGAATGACGGACAAGGAGGCAACGTCCGTCCTGACCGACTACGCCAACGTCCCGGTGGAAAAGGTGAAGACGCTTTCTTCAGAAGAGAAAATCCAGCTCGCCGAACTCTACCGCGTCATGAGCGCGAACCCCGACAAGATGGTGGAGTTCGCCGAGCAGCTCGGCGCGAAGTCCAGCGAGATCATAGACGGCATCGTGAGCCGCGAGGGCGCGAAGATGAACCGCCAGCTCGAAGCCGCCGGCATGAGCCCGACCACGTTCAAGATACCGATGCGCGAGGAGAACGGGAAGCAGGTCCCGGATTTCCAGTTTACCATCGGGAAGGACATGGTGACGGGCAAGACCTACAAGGGCCGCGCCGTCACGGACGCGGAGTCCGGCGTGATGATCATGGACAACGGCAGCGGCGTCGGGACGGAGCGCGCGTACACGGTCGTTGATTCGGTAACTGACCAGACCGTTGACGTGCCGAACCTCATGCTGGCGCAAAAAACGGCGTCGTTCTTCAAGAACAGGGCGCAGATGACGAAAGCCGACCGCGCGGCGAAGCAGCAGTACATCAACAATGTCTGGAAAGACAGGTTCGGCAACGCGAACATAGAGCAGTACGACACCATCCAACAGGCCATAGCGGCGTCGTGGCGGCACGGCGTTGACATAACGGCGCAAGAAGGATTCAACCCCAGCCGTCCGGCATGGCGCCTGAAAGACGGCACGATAATCTTTGTGCGCGACAACATCAATTCGCCTTACGAGGTCGATACTTTGTTCCAGCACGAAATCATCGGGCACCACGCGGAGGCGATGGCCGACGAGTTCATGGACAACCTGGATTCAAAGTCCATGCGCGAGGCGCAAGAGGCGCTTGGCCTCACGGACGAGCAGATGGCGGATCCGCGCGTCCGGCGCGAGGTGTTCGCAAATCTCATCCAGCAGCGGCGGCACAATCCGTCCTTCATGCAGAAGTTCAAGCACTTCATCAACGAGAAGCGCAGGGCTGCGGGCGAAAGCGGGGGCTTTTCCGACGCGGACATCGAGGTGCTGGCGCAGAAGTGGGAGCAGGCCGCGAAAGGCGAAGCCGGCAACATGAAGTCCGAAAGCGCAGGCACGGACATGGAATTTCTCGATGCGGACGGAAACGCCGTCGGGATCGAGGATGCAGACATAGAACTCGCAGAAGAAGGAGAAACAACCGATGAGACAGGGCCTGGAGCCGATGAAGCATCAGCGCAACCCGCTGAGGGAGCGGAGCGACCGGCAGAGCCGGAAGCACCGCGATCTGAAGAGGGCGCGGAGACGGGCGGCGAAACAGGCGAAACGGTAAAGAAACCCGTCGCTTCCCGCACCGTCATCGAGAAGATGACTGAACAGGCGCCTGTGCAGGAACTGGACACGGCGGAGGTGTTCAACGACGACACGCGCATCCCGAACTTCAAGGAGGGCGCGAATCCAGAGACGGGCGAGGTGGAGCCGCTTCAGGGCGAGCCCTACGACCTCGTTTCAAACCCCATCGTGGTGATGGAGTTCAAGGACGGGAAGAAGGTCGTGGTGACAGGACGCCACCGCCTCGCCCTCTACAAGCGCGCCGGGCGCGAGAAGATCGCCGCCCGCGTGATTCGGGAGGCCGACGGCTGGACGGTGAACGACGCCAAGATGATCGACTCAATCGGAAACATCATAGACGAGAAAGGATCGGTGAAGGATTATGTCAAATACTTCGAGGACGCAAGACCTTCAAGAGAGGCAGCCGAGGCCGGGGGATTCCTCGCAAGGCCAAAGGGAAAACTCGCATTCGGCATTTACGAAGGCGCTACAGAGGATACTCGGTCGTCCATTGACTGGGAAGGAGGCGGCGCCGATGGCATGATCTCCGTCGAACAGGCGGGAATCATAGCGGAGGCAGCTCCGCGCAACGCGCATCCGCGAAACGGGGCGTTGCAGCGCATCCTTGTCGCAAAGGCACTCAACGGACTGCGCGGCAAGAAGCTCGGCATTCTCGCCCGTTCGCTTGCGGAAGAGGTCAGGAACAAGAAGGATTCCGGATCTTCAGGCGGCGAAATGCAGCTTGACCTGTTCTCGTCTGCGGAGGATTTGGAACTCCTGGCGATGGAGGACAAGCGGGCCGACTACCGCACGCGCAAGAGCCAAGAATACGGACGGATTGCCGAAGTCCTGCGCACGGCGATGGCCAAGGGCGGCAAGCTCGACT
>JAFPNP010000250.1 GCA_017411125.1 Kiritimatiellia bacterium | reverse complement strand
TCGAGCACGAACACGCGTCCGTCGACGACAAGCTGCTTGTAGAAGCGCATGAAGAATGTTATGAGCAGGTTGCGGATGTGGAGGCCGTCCACGTCGGCGTCGGTGGCGAAGATGATCTTGCCGTAGCGCAGGCGGTCGACGGTGTCCTCCACGTCGAGCGTCTTTATGAGATTGTAGAACTCCTCGTTGCGGTAGAGCATGTCGCGGTTCTCGCCGCAGGTGTTCAAAGGCTTGCCGCGCAGGCAGAACACGGCCTGCTTCACTGCGTCGCGAGCGGTGCCGAGCGTGCCGCCGGCGGACTTGCCCTCGGTGAGGAATATCATGGTATCCTCGCCCCAACCCTTCTTGTCTCCTTTTTTGTCGAGGCGGAGGTGCTCCTTGCAGTCCTTGAGCTGCGGCACGCGCACCGAGACGGCGGCCGCGCGTTCGCGGCTCTGCTTCTTTATGGAGTTGAGCTGGCTGCGGAGCTTCGTAGTCTCCTCGATCTTGGCGATGAGCTTTTCCGTCTCGGCGGGCGCCCGGTGCAGCATCTCCTCGATGGCTTTCTTCATCTGCGCCACGAACTCGCTGCGCAGCTCGCCGTTGCCGAGCTTCGTCTTCGTCTGCCCGTCGAACACCGGATCCTTCATGCGGATGGCAACGCATCCGAGCAGCCCCTCGCGAACGTCGTCGCCGTCGAACTTCTTCTTGGAATCGTAGTCGTTGACGGCCTTGGTGAGAGCCTCCTTGAAGGCCGTGAGGTGGGTGCCGCCCTCCGTGGTGTACTGTCCGTTGACGAAAGTGTAGTATTCCTCGGAGAAGCGATTGGTGTGCGTGAAGATGATCTCCATCATCTTCGTCCGGTAGTGGAACGGCTGGTAGAGCTTCTCGAACTGCGCCTCGTCGGCTATGAGGTCCGCAAGCCCTTCGGAAGACTGTATCTTCTTACCGTTGAGATTGATCGTGAGGCCGGCGTTGACGTAGCAGTACATCTTCATGCGCCGCTCCACGTACTCTTCGCGCATCTTGAACTTGCGCAGCACGTTTGCGTCCGGCACGTAGCGCACGTAAGTGCCGTTCCTCACGCCCGCCTCGCTGCATTTGCCGCGCTTCTTCGAGACGAGCTTGCCTTCGCGGAATAGCGCCTCGGAGAACTCGCCTTCGCGGAACGCCCGCACTTCGAACTCGCTGGAAAGGGCGTTGACGGCTTTCGTGCCGACGCCGTTCATGCCGGCGGAAAACTGGAAAGCATCGGAATCGAACTTGCCGCCGGTGTTCATCTCGCTCACGCACTCGACGACCTTGCCGAGCGGGATGCCGCGTCCATAGTCGCGCACGGTCGTTTCGCCTGTCTCGTAGTCGACGGTCACATCCACCTGCCGCCCGAATCCCATCACGAACTCGTCCACGGCGTTGTCTATCACTTCCTTCATCAGTATGTAGACGCAGTCGTGGTACCCGCTGCCGTTGCCGATGTCCCCGATGTACATTCCGGGGCGCTTGCGGATGTGCTCGACCCAGTCCAGGGTCGTTATGTTCTTGTCGTCGTAGTTAGATGCTGCCATTATGCGATTGAATCCTGGAATCCGCCAAATGAAAACATTATTTTTCCAGCCGTTCGACCAGCTTCGGGATTATCTCGAGCGCGTCGCCGACTATGCCGAGATCCGCCACGCCGAATATCGGCGCGTGCGGATCGGTGTTTACGGCTATGATCGTGTCCGCGCCGCGAATGCCCTCCAGATGCTGTATGGCTCCGGAGATGCCGAAACAGAGATACAGCTTCGGCGCGACGGTCTTGCCCGTCTGGCCGACCTGGCGCGAGACGGAACACCACCCGGCGTCCACGCAAGCCCTCGAACAGGCCACCTCGCCGCCAAGCAGCTCCGCGAGGCGCGCGAGCATCTTGAAATTCTCCGCGCCCTTGAGCCCGCGCCCGCCCGAAACGAGCACGTCGCACGCGGCGATGTCCACCGCGTCCGGATCGCGCACGGTTTTTACAAGCCGCGTCTTCGGCACGATCAGCTTCAGCGCCTCCGCGACCACATCCCCCTTCCGCGACGGATCCGGCTCGCCCTTCTTGAACACCTTTGGCCGCACCGTGGCCATCTGCGGACGGTGGTTCGGCGTCATGATGGTGGCCATGATGTTGCCGCCGAACGCGGGGCGCGTCTGGTGCAGGAGCATCTGCATGGCGCCGGTGTCCTTGTTCTTCGTTTCCTCGATCTTGAGCATCGTGCAGTCCGCCGTGAGACCCGTGCGCACCTTCACGGCCACGCGGGCGAAGAACGCCCGTCCGACAGCCGTCGCGCCGGCAAGGACGACCTCCGGTTTGTGCTTTTGCACGAGCTGCGCCACGGCGTCCACATATACGTTCGCCTCGTAATCCGCAAGTTCCGGCGCATCCACCTTGTACACCACGTCGGCGCCCGACGCCACGAGCGAACGTTCCGCCTCCGCCGGAAGGCCGCTGCCGAGCAGCACGGCGCACACCTTCGCGCCGCCGCCGCGCTGCGCCTTAAGCTCCTGCGCCTTGGCGAGAAGCTCGAACGCCACGTCCGCCACCTTGCCGCCGTGCTGTTCGGCGAACACCCAGACGTCCCTGTAGGATTCGATGTTTTCCGTTCCGTACACCTTCTGGCGCACTTCGGAAATAGCCTTGAACGGGCACGCCTTGACACACGCTGAACACGCCTTGCACGCGCTTGCATCGACTACGGCGACCTTCCCGGCCTTGTTCGCGCCGGGCCTGTCGACCATGGAGAGCGCACCGAAGCCGCACCCCTTCACGCATTTGCCGCAACCCTTGCACGCGGCCTCGTCGATATGTATTGGCGCCTCAGCCATGTTTCACCAGGCCTTTCTTCTTCAGGAACTCCACTATGGACTTCGCTCCGGCAGACGCGTCGCCGCGCGCATCCACCTGCTCGCCGCCGCCTTTCACCGGCGGCGGGAAAATCGTGACGACCTTCGTGGGCGACCCGGCAAGACCGATCCAGAGCGGATTCGCCTCGACCGCCTTCTCGTCCAGCACGGTTATTTTCGCCTTCGCGGCGTCCATGCACCCGGCAAGCGACGCGAAGCGCGGGGTGGACGCCTCCTTCACGACGGTCATCACGGCGGGCAGACTTCCTTCGATCACCGCCGTGCCGTCGTCCATCTGGGACTCCACCGTGAAACGTCCGCCGGACACCTCGAGCTTCCGCACATAGGTGACGAGCGGCACGTCGAGGAACTCGCTCACGCCCGGCCCCACCTGCGCCGTGTCGCCGTCTATCGCCTGCTTGCCGAAGAGAACGAGGTCCGGCGTTGCGCCGCCGCAGGCCTTCTTTATGGCCTGCGACAGCGTGTAGCTCGTCGCCAGCGTGTCTGCGCCTCCGAAAGCGCGGGACGACACGAGAAACGCATCGTCCGCGCCTCGCGCAAGCGCCTCGCGCAAGACGGCCGTCGCCTGCGGCGGCCCCATCGAGACCACGGTGACGCGCGCACCGCAGGAATCTTTCAGGCGCAGCGCCTCCTCAAGGGCGTACTCGTCGAACGGGTTTACGATCGACTCCACGCCCTCGCGCATCAAGGTGTTGGTCTTGGGGTTGATCCGGACGTTCGTGGTGTCCGGAACCTGTTTCACGCAGACGACGACGCGCATGGCTACTTGCTCACTCCGAAACGGTACTCGGTGTGCGAACGGAACACCTTGCCGGGACGAAGCACGGTGGACGGGAAGTCCGGGCGGTTGGGCGAGTCGGGCGCGTGCTGCGTCTCGAGCGCAACGCCGGCGAACTGGCAAAGATGCTTGCCTGCGGCCTTGGCCGGAATCTTGTCGTCCATGTTCTGGGCGCCGTACATCTGCATGCAGGGCTCGGTCGTCCAGATTTCCATCGTGCGCCCCGAAACGGGGTCGCGCATGAGGGCGGCCTGCTTGAGCTTGCCGTTCTCTCCGCGCAGCACGAAGTTGTGGTCGTACCAATTGTCCATCGGCGCGAGCGACTTGTCCGCCTTCATGAGGTCGGCCTTGGCGCCGATCGGACGGAGCGTCGTGAAATCGAAGCCCGTTCCCTTGACCGGAGCGTTCTTCGTGGGAATGAGGCCGACGGTCGTCTGCGTATACTCGTCCGCGAAAATCTGCAGCTCCTGTCCGAGGACGTTGCCGCTGGATTCGCCGGCGAGGTTCCAGTACGAATGGTGCGTGGGGTTGATGACGGTGGGCTTGTCGGTCGTGGCGTGGTAGTCGATCGACCAGACGTTGCCAGGCATCACCTTGTACGTGACACGGCACGTCACCTTGCCCGGAAAGCCCATCTCGCCGTCTTCGGAAACGTAGGTAAACACGATTCCCTGCATCGCGCCGCTGCCCATCGGCGTGGCCTTCCACACCTTCTTGTCCCATCCCTGCGGTCCGCCGTGGAGCGTGCAGTTGCGCTGCGTGGCCGCGTTCTTCGTCGTCTCGTTGAGCGGCAGCCTGTATTCCTTGCCGTCAAGCGTGAACTTGCCGTCCGCGATGCGGTTGCCGTAGCGGCCGATGAGCGTGCCCATGGAGAAACCGAGCTTTTCGTATTCTCCGGGCGTGTTCCAGCCGAGCGTCACGTCCGCGAGGTTGCCGAACTTGTCCGGCGCGTAGCAGCGCACGACGCGGCCGCCGTAGTCCGAGACGTCGAGT
>JAFPNP010000249.1 GCA_017411125.1 Kiritimatiellia bacterium | reverse complement strand
GTAGGGAGTGGCAAAGGATTTGTTTTTCTGGTCGTTGCGTACGAGCCAATGACGGAGATACCTCTCCCCTGACTCCTCCAGCCCCCCTTCGGTTCCCCCCGGGGGGGGAGGGAGATTACTGGAATCCTTCGACTGGAACGATCCGGACAACCTCAACCTCTTCATCTACGACGGACAGGGCGTCCGGGTCGTCGACGAGTGGACCATCCGCGGCGGCGCGGGCGGCAACGGCGGCGGCGGCGTCTCGGGCGGCGGCGGCAAGAGGGCCGACGGCGTGGCTGGCAAGAGCCACGACAACGAGCAGGGCGAGAAATCCTCCACGGCCGGCAGCGGCGGCAACGGCGGCGCGGGTTGCGCCCAGGGCGCCGGCGGCCGCCTCTACGTGCTGCCGTCGGTGGGCTTGAGCATTTCGCCCTACCGCGCCAGCGACGCGCTCGACGCGCAGGCCTTCGTGAACTTCCTCGAGGTGGACGTCACGCTCGACCTCGGGCTGACGAACGCGACGACGGGGGCGGCCGTGACGACCACGTTCAAGCAGCCCTTCGCACACGCGATGAAGGCGCTCGACGACATCGAGGTGGGTGGGGTGAACCCGCGCGTCAAGCGCGCCGGCTACCGGTTCGCCGGCTTCTGGACGGACGACGGCACGTGCGTCTACGGCCCCGACTACAAGCCGACGATGGTGATGTCGCCCTACACGAAGTCCTTCACGCTCCACGCCCGCTGGGAGGTCGCGCCGGAAATCCTTTCGGTCACCTCGTCCGGCGACGCGGCGAGCACGCTCGGCGTCTACGGCAACACGGCGGTCACCCTGCGCGACGCGGTGAACGCGCTCGCCGAAAATCCGCTCCTCGTCGGCACGGACGGCCGCCGGCGCGTCACCTTCGAGATGCTGGACGAGACCAACAGGGTCATCCGCCTCGCGCGGGAAATCGAAATCCCGGCGGGTGTGCGGTCGTTCGAGATCAACGGACTCAGCGAACTCGAACCGGGCAAGAAGGGCGTCGAGATCGTCGCCGGGGCGAATTCGCGGCACTTCAACATCCTGGGCGGGGCGTCGGACGCCGGCGGCGCGTTCGCGTTCGCGAGCCTGAACTTCTCAGGCGGCAATCCAGGGAACGGCGCCGGCGGATCAATCTGCATCAACGGCGCGTCCGTTGACATCGACGCGTGCTCGTTCATCGGAAACCGCACGTCCGGCGCCGGCGGCGCGATCGCGCTGACCGCGACGTCCGATTCCGATCTTTCCGTGGACGCCTGCTCGTTCGCGGGCAATTCCGCCTCCGTCGGCGGCGGCGCGGTGTGGCTGTTCGGCAACGGCGTGCGGGCGCTCTTCGTCAATACGACGTTCAGCGGCAATGCCGCGACTGGGACTGGCGGCGGCATCGGCGCCAGCGACGGCGCCCTGCTCGGCCTGATTTCCTGCACGTTCGCGTGCAACAAGGCGAATGACGGGCTGTCGCTCGCCAGCACGGCGACCGCGGCCGGTGCGGTAAGAGCGGTGAACTGCATCTTCGCCGAAAGGCCTGCCGGCGGCGCGGGGACGATCAGCGCCGGCGCGGCGGACGCGGCTTCGTTCGACTGGTGTTCGGTCGGCGTCGATCCGGCCCAGGTGTTCGTCTCGTCCGGCGCGGCGGTCACGCAGGCCGTCGCCGGCGTCACGCACGTCGTCCATCCGCCGCTCGGCGGCGCGCGCGCGGGCAACGAGGACGCGGCGGAGATCTACCACGACCCAGGCTACGACAACGTCCGCGCCGTCGGACGCGACGGAACGCGCGTCACGCTCATCGGCCATCCGGACCTCGCGAAGATTCCCTTCGTCCTCGACGAGCTCCAGACGGTGCGGACGGCGCCGACGCGCGGCGCGGTGCGCCTCGCGGTCGGAACCGAGCCGGTCACGGTCGAGCTGGACGGCGTCCTCAACGACGCAAGCGGCCATCCGAAGGCCAACCAGACGGTCACGACGGCGGTGACGGTCTCCTACAGCGACGGCGAGGCGGCGCCGACGAACATGGTCATCAAGACCGCGGATTACGGCGTCTTCGGGCTTTCCGTGCCGGTGGACGGCTCGGACGGACTCGCGCACAACGTGACGGGCGTCAAGGTCGACGCGCTCGGCCCGGACAGCATCGCAGTGACGATGGCGCCCTACGCGCTCACGGCCGCCTCGGTGGAGCTGCTCGGCTCCAACGACTACGTGCCGCTTTACGGCGACGCCATCGCCATCGGCAACGTCGCCGCGCAGTCGATCTCGGTGACGAATTCCTTCGACGCGCGCGCGGCAGGTTCGTTCACGGCCGGCGAGCTCAAGGGCTTCAAGGAGATCGACCTCGAGCACGTCGCGGTCT
The DNA here is from genome assembly GCA_017411125.1 of Kiritimatiellia bacterium. Taxonomy (GTDB): domain Bacteria; phylum Verrucomicrobiota; class Kiritimatiellia; order RFP12; family UBA1067; genus RUG572. Next base: position 749 of record JAFPNP010000249.1, on the reverse strand, counting down.
CCGGCGGAACGCTCGACTGGCTCGGCGGCAATCTCCCCGCCGCGCAGAGCGACGCCTTCGCCAACCTCGCGGAGATGACGGTCGGCGGCGGCGCGGACGCGGATGCCGCCGGCACGATCTCCGGCAGCGCGGTCCGCACGTGGACGGCACAAGGCGACGGGTTCTGCCAGCTGCAGGCGCGGTGCCAGAATCCGAAGGCCACGACGCTGAAGATCGACGTCGTCGACAAGGGCAACTCGCCTGTCGCCGAGGTGACGCCGCAGGGAACGCTCGGCACGGCGGACGGTCTGCGCCGCTTCATCTGGACGGTTCCCGTCCGAAGCGGCGATTCGGTGCGGCTGACGATGTCCGGCGGCGAACTCACGCTCGTCAAGGCGCAGTTCATCTACTTCGGCGTGAAGGAATAACGGCAGGGCGGTCGCCCCGCGACCGCCGGAAAGGAACTGAAAAATGAAAAAGACACTTTGGACAATGCTGGCGATGGCTGCCGCGCTCTCCGCTTCCGCAGTGGAGGTCGAACTTCTGAAGGACGGTCAAGGCACGGCGATTACCGCCAACTGGAAGAATCCCGACAACAGGTTCGGAATCTGGACTGACAATGACAATGTGGCGTCTTGGTTCAGGGCGACATACGAGGAAAGCACGCTGTCGCAGAGCGTGACGCTCTCAGACTGCGGAATCTCGGCCGAAGAGATACAGGCCGGCATGACCATGACCGCGTCGGCAACGGTTTTCACCTACGGAAGCGG
>JAFPNP010000248.1 GCA_017411125.1 Kiritimatiellia bacterium | reverse complement strand
TGCTACGGCATACACGAAGGTTCGGTGGCCGACCGCGACAAGCTCGAGCCGAAGCACTTCGCGCCATGGGTTGCATGGGCGAAGAAGCGCGGCGTGGGCCTCGACTTCAACCCCACGTTCTTCTCGCATCCCCTTGCGGCGAACGGACTGACGCTTTCCAGTCCCGATCCGAAAGTGCGAGCGTTCTGGGTAAAGCACGGCATCCAGTGCCTCAAGATCGCCGAGTACTTCGGCAAGGAACTGGGCACTCCCTGCGCAATCAACTTCTGGTGCCCCGACGGGTACAAGGACGAACCGAGCGACCGCCTCGGCCCGCGCCAGCGCATGGCCGATTCGCTCGACAAGATCTTCAAGTTCAAGTACAACAAGAAGCTCGTCATTCCCACCTTCGAGTCGAAGCTCTTCGGCATCGGCCTTGAAAGCTACACCGTCGGCTCTCACGAGTTCGTGATGGGCTACGCGATGAAGCGGGGCATCCTCGCGCTCCTCGACATGGGCCACTTCCACCTCTCGGAAAACGTCGCAGACAAAATCAGTTCATTCCTCATGTTTTTCGGAAAGGTAGCGTTCCACATCTCCCGCCCCGTGCGCTGGGATTCCGACCACGTCATCCGCCAGAACGACGACCTGCGCAACGCCGCGCACGAGATCGTCCGCATGGGCCCGGAGAACTTCATCGTCGCCCTCGACTATTTCGACGCTTCCATCAACCGCGTGGCCGCGTGGGTGCTGGGCATGCGCAACATGCAGAAGGCGCTTCTCGAGGCGCTGCTCGAACCGTCCGACACCTTGAAGGCGCTTCAGGACGGCGAGCAGTTCACGGAGCAGCTCGTTCTCCAGGAGGAGCTCAAGAGCTATCCTTCCGGCGCGGTGTGGGAGGAGTTCTGCGCCCGCGCGAAGCTTCCGGCGAACGAGGCGTGGATGGCCGACGTGCTCAAGTACGAGCGCGACGTTCTCAGCAAGCGCGTTTGACGCGCAGCGACCAAGGAGATTGTATGGGCATGAAAGCATCTGCGGCGATTGCCGCGGCGGCTGCGGCGTTTTGTTGCGCGGCCGCCGCGCCCGAGGCCGGGTTCAAGTCGCCGTCGAAGGAGAACCACCCTGAAACGTGGTTTCATTTCATCGGCGGCAACGTGGCCAGGCCGGGCATCACGGCGGATCTCGAAGCGATCAAAGGAGCTGGGATTTCCGGGGTGCAGCTTTTCCACGGACAGTTCGGCGGTCCGTGGCCGGGCGTTTCGCCGCAGATAACATGCCTGAGCAAGCCTTGGGACGGACTTGTAGGATTCGTCGCCGACGAATGCAAGCGGCTCGGCCTTAGGTTCACGATGCAGAACTGTCCGGGTTGGGCAATGTCCGGCGGGCCGTGGATCAAGCCCGACAACGCCATGCGCCATCTCGTCTGGAAGCGCGTGGACGCCGAAGGCGGAAGCCGGATCGAGCTGATGCTCCCGGAAATCGCGCCGGCGGCGCCAAATCCGAAAGACTACCGCGACGTGGCGGTGCTTGCGTTTCCGGCGCCGGCGGGCGACTGGAACAATCGTCTCCGTCCTTCCGGTGTGACAAGCGATCTGCCCGGGCTCCGCGAGGCGTGGGCGCAGAACAAGGCTGTGCCGGCAAGCCCGCATTCCGTCACGAGGATAACTTTCGACTTCGCCGAGCCGGTGACGGTGCGCACGATGGAACTGCCGCCAGTCGACAGTTTCGGGCACGGCCTGTGCTACGAGCCGGGCGTGACGGTCAAGTGCGAGGCGGAGGGGCGCACTCTTGTCGAACGAGACTTGCCTCCCGCCAATTGGCAGGACGACAGGCCCGTCACGTTCGCGCTGGACGAGACGGTGACGAGACGTCTGGTCGTGACGCTGCGGAACAAGGACGCGGTCAAACTGCGTCCGATCCGCTTTTTCAGTTCCGCGAGGAACGACGACTGGGAGGCGCAGGCCGGGTGGACCCTGCGCAGGCTGATGCGCAATCCGCCTGCAAGGCAGGGCGAGGAGGCGTGGGTGAAGTCTTCGCAGGTCACGAACGTCACGGCGTGCATGAAGCCGGACGGAATGTTTTCGTGGGACGCGCCCGCCGGCCGGTGGGCGATAGTGCGCGTCGGCCACGTGAACACGCTCCGCAGGAACGCCCCCGCTCCGAAGGAGGGCACGGGCTTCGAGTGCGACAAACTCTCCCCGCGCGGCGCCGAGGTGCAGTTTGCGAACTACATCGGCCGGCTAACTGGCGAAGGCGGCCCCGCGAAGGGCAAGATGGCGAACATGCTGATGGACAGTTGGGAGTGCAAGCGTCAGACCTGGACGCCCGGACTGGACAGGACGTTCCGCGAGCGCATGGGATACGATCTGTTCACGTGGATGCCCGCGATATTCGGCTACGTGGTCGACGGCCCGGAGGCTTCCGCCCGTTTCCTCAACGACTGGCGCGGGTTCGTCGGCGACCAGATCGCCGACAACTTCTTCGCGCAGATGGCGCGGCTCTGCCATGAGCGAGGCATGACGATTTCTTTCGAGACGGCGTTCGGCGACGTGCTGCCCGGCGACATAATGAAGTACTGCAAATACGCGGACACGCCGATGTGCGAATTCTGGCAGCCGCGCGAGCGAGGGTACGTCGGTTCGCACAATTTCAAGCCGGTGAGGCCGACCGTTTCCGCAGCGCACGTATACGGCAAGCGGAGCGTCGCCGCCGAGGCGCTCACCTCGTTCCAGCTCACGTGGGACGAGAAGCTGCGCGATCTCAAGTACGTCGCTAACATCCATATGGCGATGGGAGTTTCGCACCTCGTGTTCCATACCTACACGCACAACCCGCGCACGGACTGGCTGCCACCCGGTACCTCGTTCGGCGCGCACATCGGGACGCCTTTCCTGCGCGGACAGACGTGGTGGAAGTTCATGCCTTCGTTCACGGAGTATCTAGCCCGCTGCCAGACGATGCTCGAGGCTGGGCTTCCCGTGAGCGACGTACTGTGGTATCTAGGCGACGAATGGGACCACAAGCCCGACGAGGACGCCCCGTTCCCCGCAGGATACCAGTACGACTACTGCAATCCGGATGCTCTCCTCACTCGTTTCTCCGTTGGCGCGGATGGAATGTGGCGGACGCCCGACGGCGTGGCGTATCGCATTCTCTGGATGCCTGCCTGCCAGCGCCTCGCGCCGGAGACGCTCGAGCGCGTCCAGACGGGCGTCGAGAAGGGCGGCGTGGTCGCCATGGCCGCCCTGCCTTCGGCTTGCTCCACGCTTGCTGGCGGAAAAGACGCGGAGACGAGATTCTTTTCCTTGCGCAACACGCTTGCGGAAATTTCCGTGCGCGGCGGCAAGGCCGGTCGGCTTTATGTGGGACGTCCGCTGGAAGGCGTGCTCAAGGCCGAGAAGATAGAGCCGGACGTCGAGTGCGATGGATTGCTTTGGAACCATCGCCGTTCGGAAGACGACGATTGGTATTTCGTGACGCCGGCGCACCAGAATATCGGCTTCCGCGGCGCGGTTGGATTCCGTGCCCAAGGTGCGGCCGAAATATGGTCGCCCGATACCGGCCGCCGCGTGAATGCCCCTATTGTGGACGTCAAGAACGGGCGCGCGCGGGTGGCGCTTTCGCTTGCGCCGCATGAGAGCTGCTTCGTGGTGTTCAGGCGCGGCGTGGAGCGCGCGGCGGTATCTGGCGTTGCGAAAGACGGCAAGACGGTTCTTGTGGCGGACGGCACAAGCGGCGGCATCGTCCACAGTGCGGTGAAGGTGATCGAAGCGCGTTACGGTGACCTTGCCGCCGCAGGACGATGGAAGGACGTTAGCGGTCTTCTGCAAGCCGCGCTAGACGCCGGCAAAACGTCGGTGACCGTGAACAATCTTTGGGCGGATGGCGACCCTGCGTTCCACACCGTCAAGAATTTTTCGGCGCGTCTGCGCATGCCGGACGGTTCGGAAAAAACGCTTTCCTGCCGCGAGGGCGGTGCGGTGGCGCTGCCGCGCAAGGAAGTTGCGGACAGTTCTTGCGATATAGTGGAAGGGCGTATCGTGGCGTTCGAGAACGGCGCATACGCGGCGGGAGGAAAGTCTGTCAAGGTCGGCGACGCGGCGAAGATCCACGTCGCCGGGCCGTGGCGCGTGAAATTCCCGGAAGGCTGGGGAATGCCGGCAGAGACGATAGTCGCCGCCTTGAAGCCTTGGAAGGAAATCGGTCCGACGCCGGAGGCGAAGGCGTTTTCCGGCACCGCCACGTACGAGACGGAGTTCAATGTCGGGACGCTTGGTTTCGGCGCGGCGGTGGTGCTTGACCTTGGGCGCGTGGAATCGCTCGCGCAGGTTGAAGTGAACGGGAGGAAGTTCCCTGATCTCTGGAGTTTCCCGTACCGTCTCGACGTGACGGAAGCGGTGAAGCCTGGAACGAACAGGCTCAAGGTGTCCGTCACCGACACATGGTTCAATCGCCTTGCATACGACGCCGGGCAGCCTGAGGACAAGCGCCGCACCTGGACGATCCGAGGACCGCGCAAGGATTCCGCCCTGCGCGACTCCGGCCTGATCGGGCCGGTGCGCATCCTTCGCGGCAGGACCGTGAACGCTGCCGAGCCAATCGAACTTGCGGTGCGCGGCAAGGCGCCGTCCCTGGCGATCGTGCTGCCTGAGCATCCCGGCGCGACGGAGAAGTATGCGGCGGAGGAACTGCAGAAGTTTCTCGAGAAGACGACTGGCGCGAGGCTGGAGATCGTTTTGCGCAAGGCGGGCGCGTCGGCGCCGGCCAAAGGCGTGTTCATAGAAAAGATATCTTCCGGCCTTGGCGACGACGGTTTCCGGCTCAAGGCTGAAAACGGCAGTCTGCACATCATCGGCGGAAAGCGCGGCGTCCTGTACGGAGTGTACGAAGTGCTTGAGAAGTACGCCGGATGCCGTTGGTACGCCTCGTGGCACAGCGTGATTCCGCAAAAGGACAGAGTTGCCGTGCCCGGCGATTTGGACGATTCGCAGAAGCCCGCATTCCTCATGCGCGAATCGTACTGGTACGACGTGAACAACAACCGCGACTTCGCGGCGCGACTTCGCGTCAACGGCTACAACCACACGACCGGCACGGTGGACGCGAAGTACGGCGGCGACGACTTTCGTTTTGGCGGCGGCCTCGGCAGCTGCCACACGTTCGAGGCGCTGCTGCCGCAACGCGTGTACTTCGACAAGCATCCCGAATACTACAGCCTCGTCAAGGGCAAGCGGCTCAGGGGGCGCACGCAGCTCTGCCTTACGAATCCCGACGTGCTGCGCATCGTGACGTCCAACGTTCTCGAACGCATCCGCAAGGATCCCGGTGCGAAGTTCTACGGCGTCAGCCAGAACGACTGGTACAACTTCTGCGAGTGCGAGAAGTGCGCCGCGGTGGACAAGGAAGAGGAAAGCCACGCGGGCACGATGGTGCGCTTCGTGAATGCGATCGCGGAGGCGGTGGAGAAAGAGTTCCCGAACGCCGTGATAGAGACCCTCGCATACCAGTACACGCGCAAGCCGCCGAAGAAGACGCGTCTCAGGCGCAATGTGATGCCGTGCCTCTGCACGATCGAGTGCGACTTCACGCGCCCGATTCCGGAAAATCCGTACGGCGAGAATGTCAGATTCATGTCCGACATCAACGGCTGGAAGACGCAGACCGACCAGCTCTACCTCTGGGACTACACGACCGAGTTCCAGGACTTCGCGCTGCCTTTCCCGAACGTCTACGCGCTTCAGGGCAACATCAAGTTTTTCCGCGCTAACAACGTGAAGGAGCTTTTCGAGCAGGGCGACCAGTGCGGACGCCACGGCGCGTTCGCGGAGCTGAAGGCGTGGCTGCTCGCCAAGTTCATGTGGGATCCGGACCAGCCCATTGAGCCGTTGCTGGACGATTTCTTTACCGGATACTATGGCAAGGCTGCGCCGTTCGTGCGCGAGTATTTCGAGGAAGTCCATAGGCGCATGCGCGCGTGGTCGCCCGCGAAAGGTCCGATGCGCATCTGGCGCAGCGAGGCGTTCCGGGGGCTGGGCGGCGACTTTGTCGAATGGGCGAAGCCGGTCTGGGACAAGGCCGAGGCCGCCGTCAAGGACGACCGGGCGATTTCGTACAACGTGCGCATGACGAAGTTCTCGTTCGACTACCTGCACCTTGAAAAAACGCGCAACAAGGCGCAGAGGCTCTTCAGTTTCGTCACCGGCGGGCCGGTCGACGACGGGGCGAGGCTGCGCCGGACGCAGGCGCTGGCTAAGTCGATGCTCGACCGCATGGACGAGGCGAAGGACATCAGTCTCTCCGAGTCAAGGCACAGGCACAACGCCATCCTCGCCGCCTGGCGCGGCTTGGTGGCCAGAAAGCCAGCAGCATCATATGTGTCGGACAAGTTAGGAAAGGTCGAGGACAAGTACATGACCCTCCACAAGGAAGGGACGTGGGGTGCGCGCGTGGACGATCCCCTTGCGGAGGACGGCAAGGCCCTCAAGCTTTTCAACAGCCATTTCGAATGGTGCGTGGGCTTCTCGGCGGGATGCGTCGAGTTCAAGCCCGGCGTGAAGTACAATGTTCGCGCGCGCATCCGCGTCGAGAAGGCGCGCGACGGCGGCGAGGCGTTCTGGGCAGGCGTATACAATCCGGTGGACAAGCATCTCTCGCGCATGATCCAGCCGCGCACGGAGGCGGTGAAGGACGGCGGTTACGTCTGGTACGATGTCGCCGCGTGGACTCCTCGCGCAGACGGCGCCGAGTATTTCTGGCTTGGGCCTGGTCGGTTTGGCCCCGACGGCAAAAGCTCGATAAAGGCCGTGTACCTCGACAAGATCGAGATCGCTCCCGTCGAGTGAGGAAACTCGCGCGCGGCGAAGCCCCTTGCGGACATGCGGATGTAATGTTATAATGTGAGGCGTCATGCGGTATTTGATCATAATCGTCGGCGCGGTGCTGGTGAACAACTTCGTTCTCAACCGCTTTCTCGGATGCTGTCCGTTCCTGGGCGTCTCGAAGAAGACCGAGACGGCTCTTGGAATGTCCGGCGCGGTCGTGTTCGTCATGACGGTGGCCTCCGCCGTCACGTGGTGCCTCGACCATTGGCTGCTCGCGCCGCTCGGGCTCGGCTACATCCACACGCTTGCGTTCATCCTCGTGATAGCCTCGCTCGTGCAGTTCATCGACATAGCGATGAAGCGCTTCCTGCCGCCGCTGCACGCGGCGCTCGGGATATTCCTGCCGCTCATCACGACGAACTGCGCCGTGCTCGGCGTGGCGGAACTGAACTGCAAAAACGGGACGCCGTTTCTGGAAGCCGTGCTGTTTTCCTTCTCCGCCGCCCTTGGCTTCGGTTTCGCGCTCGTGATTTTTTCCGGCCTGCGCGAGAAGCTGGCTTGGGCCGATCCGCCTCGCTGTTTTCGCGGAATCGCCGTGGCGCTTGTCGCCGCCGGGCTGCTTTCCCTCGCATTCATGGGCTTCAACGGCCTTGTTAAACTACCGTACTGACATCCACGCATGAACGCCATCATCATTGCAACTATCGTCATCGCCGGAATCGGCGCCGTCGCGGCGCTCGCCCTGGCGATCGCGGACAAGTTCCTTGCCGTGCGGGAAGACCCGCGCATCGGCCTCGCCACGGCGGCCCTCCCCGGCGCGAACTGCGGCGGATGCGGCTTCGCGGGATGCGCGGACTACGCGCGCGCCCTCGTCGCCGGAACGGCTGCTCCGGGAGCCTGCGCCCCGGGCGGCGACGCGGTGAACGCCGAACTTGCCAAAATACTCGGCGTGGCCGCGTCCGCGACGGAAAGGCGAGTCGCGCTGGTGAAGTGCTGCGGCACTCGCTCCGAAGCCGTGCGCGTGGGCGACTACAACGGAATCTGCGACTGCGCCGCCGCCGCCGCCACGGCCGGCGGGGACAAGGGATGCCGCTTCGGCTGCCTGGGCTACGGCGCCTGCGCGAACGTATGCCCCAAACACGCCATACGCATCGAGGACGGATTGGCAGTGGTCGACAAACGTCTCTGCATCGGATGCGGCAAATGCGTGAGCGTTTGCCCGCGCCATCTCATCGAGCTGGTTCCGGCGTCCGCGACGCTGCACGTGCTCTGCAGCAACACGCTGCGCGGCCCGGACGTCGTCAAGGTGTGCGGCGTGGGCTGCATGGGATGCCATCTTTGCGAAAAGAATTCCGGCGGCAAGGAGGCGGGGCATTTCATGTTCGACGGATTCCTCGCAAGGGTAAACTACGAGAATCCGCCGACGGATGCGTCGCTTGTGGACAAGTGTCCGCGCAAGTGCATCCGCGAAGACCACCATTTCGAAACGGGCGCATGAGCGTGGACTGGTCCAGCGCGCGGAAGATTCTGGCCGGCGACCGTCTCAGCGTCGTCATGCCGGTCTACAACCTCGGCGGCGCGGTGGCGCGCAACCTCGAGTGCGTGGCCGCATGTCTGGACGAGGGCGGCTTCCGGTACGAGCTCGTGCCGGTGGACGACGGCAGCGCGGACGCCTCCGCCGCTGAAATCCGGGAGTACGCCGGCGCGTTCCCGTCCCGCCACGGCGATTGCGGTACATGCCGTCCTGTGTTCGTCGCGAAGAACGCCGGCAAGGGCAACGCGCTCAAGGCCGGTTTTGCCGCTTCGTGCGGCGAATACGTGCTTTTGCTTGACGGCGACCTCGACATCGCGCCGAAGAAGCTTCCTGGATTTTTCGATTCAATGGCGCGGAACGGATCTGACATCGTGGTCGGTTCGAAGCGGCATCCAGAATCGTCCGTGCAGTATCCTTGGCACCGTCGTCTTGCGAGCGCGGTCTACTTCGGCCTAGTGCGGCTCGTAGTCGGGCTGCCCGTCACCGACACCCAGACCGGCATGAAGCTCTTCCGCAGGAAGGTTCTCGGCGAGGCTCTAGAACGCATGCTTGTGAAGACTTACGCATTCGATCTCGAGCTGCTCTCCATCGCCTACCAGCGAGGCGCCAAGGTCAGCGAGGCGCCGGTCGAAATCCGTTTCGGCGAGAAGTTCGGGGCGCTCAGCCCGCGCACCGTGCGCGACATGATGATGGACACCCTCGCGGTGTTTTACCGTCTTCGCCTGCTGAACTACTACGCCAAGGTGGAGGTGCCGCCGCCGTTGGCGAAACGTCCGTTCGTGAGCGTGGTTATCGCGTGCCCGGCGTCGTCGTGGATGCTGGAGGAGTGCCTGAGGGGGCTGGAAGGGCAGACGTACCGCGACTTCGAGGCGATCGTGCTTCCCGACGGCGAGGAGGCGACTCCAGGTTCGTTTTCGTTTCCGCTCAAGGTCGTGCCGACCGGCAAGGTGCGTCCGGCGGAAAAACGCAACGCCGGCATTGCCGCCGCGAAAGGCGACGTGGTGGCGTTCATCGACGACGACGCCTATCCCGACGCCCGCTGGCTTGAAAACGCCGTGAAGTATTTCGGCGACCCGGCCATAGGCGCGGTGGGCGGTCCTGGCGTGACGCCGCCCGGCGACGCCTTCATGGCGAAGGCCGGCGGGCGCGTGTATGAGAACCCGCTTGTCAGCGGCGGATACCGCTACAGATACATTGCCGGACGCGTCCGCCGCGACGTGGACGACTATCCCAGCTGCAACCTTCTCGTGCGCACCGACGTGCTGCGGGAGATAAAC
>JAFPNP010000247.1 GCA_017411125.1 Kiritimatiellia bacterium | reverse complement strand
ATCGAAACGAGATCGTCGCCCTCCTTCACCGTGTAGGTAAGACCGGTCGCAGGCGCAGCTTCCGCAGCGACGGGAGCCGGTTCGGCAGGCTTCACGGCCTCGGCCGGCTTCTCGTCCGCAACGGGGGACGGTTCGGCAGGCTTAGCGACCTCGGCCGGTTTCGCGGTTTCGGCGGGCTTGGCGGCCTCGGCGGGCTTTTTCGCGTCCTTCGCATCGACGGCAGGTTTCTGCTCCGCCGCAGCGGCCTTCTTCTTGGCATCCTTCGTCTCGACGGCCGTCTTTGCGGAGGCGGCGGCCTTCTTCTCGCCGACAGCCGCCTTCTTCTCGTCGGCAGCCGCCTTCGGCGCCGGAGGCACGACGGCGGTCTTGGGCGCCGCAATCTGCTTCTCCGCAGGAATCTTCAGCTTCTGGCCGACACGCAGATTGTCCTTCGTCAGCCCGTTCAGCTTCTTGAGCGCGCGGATCGAGATGCCGCTCTCGAGCGCGATCTTGCCGAGCGAGTCGCCGGAGACCACGGTGTATTCCTTCGTCGGCCCCTCGTATGCGGCAAACGCGCTCTTGGTCTTTACCGGCGCCTTCGTATTCGCGGCGGCGGCGTCCGGCGTCGGCGCGGCGGCAGAAGCGGCCATGACTTTCGCGTCAGCCTTCTTGCCGTCAGCCTTTGCGACGGTCTCAGCCTTTTTGCCGGCGTCCTTGGCGTCCGCCGGAGCGGCGGCGACGGCAACAGGAGCCGCGCCGGGCAACTTTATTTTCTGACCCACGCGGACGCGATCCGCATTCAGTCCGGGGTTGGCCGCAAGAATCGCAGACTGCTTGTAGTTGGTGCGCTTGCTGATGAGGAAGAGCGTGTCGCCCGGCTTCACCACGTACTCTTCGGACGATGCAACGGCAGCAGCGGTCTTGGCCGCAGCCACAGTCTTCGCAGGCTTCGGCGGCAGCGGCTTGACGGTTGCGACGGAAGACTTCGCGGGCGCGACCTTCGCCGGCGCAGGCTTCGCCGGCAGCGGCTTCACCTTTGCGACGGACGACGGAGGCGGAGGCGGCGCAACCGTCTTCGGCGCAGGCGTAGATACCACGCCCTCGCTGGTTATCGGCTGCTCCGGCACGTCGGCGGGCTCTGCGGGCCCGGCGATCGGTTTTTGCTCGGGGCGCGAAATCACCGTAATCACGCCGTCAGTATTCGAAGCCGACTGCGGGACGTCCCGCCCAGACTTCGTCGCCTTGCAGCCCTGCATCACCATGCAAGCCGCGACCATGTTGATCCCCAGAACCAGTCCGAGTTTTTGCACCTTCATCTTTTTCATCCTTGTTTGTTGGTTTCCGCGCCGCCGCCCGCCGCCTCCGCACGGACGAAGGAAGCAAATGCGTCGCCGCGTGCCCCGTAACTTTCAAATTGATCGAAACTCGCCGCACCCGGAGAGAGGAGCACCGACTCGCCGGAACGCGCATCGCGCCGAGCCGACCCGACCGCCCGGCCGAGCGTCCCGCAGACCTCGCATGGCACGGCTCCGCGCCAAGCCTCCGAGAACTGTTCTGCGCAACGCCCTATAAGATACACTTTTTTCACTGCGGAAAGCAAGTCCGTAATTACGGAATTTGGATTGTCGCCTTTCGGAAGTCCTCCGGCGATAAGCCGCACGGAAGGCGCATCCCGTCCCGCCTGCGCCATCCGGACGCCTGCTGCAAGGGCGGCGAGCGACGTCGCCTTTGAGTCGTCGATGTACGAAACGCCCTTTGTTTCCGCGATTTTCTGCATTCTGTGCGGCAACGGCTCGAAGGCGGCAAACGCCCTCGCGATCATTTCGCGCGAAAGCCCCGCCGCGTCCATGAGAGCCGCCGCGACCTCTCCGTTGGCGCGGAGGACGTCGTTGTCGAAATACGATTCCGCGAGGCACTCGTCCCACTCGCCCGCCGCGCCGACCGCCCGCGCCGCGCCGGCGAGCATCTTTCGCTTGAGCGCATGGTATGCTTCTAGGCTGCCGTGGCGGTCCAGATGATCCTCCTGGAGATTGAGTATCGCGGCGGCTACTGGACGGAAGAACTCCGGATGCGTCGTCTCCATCTGGAAACTGGAGACTTCAACCACCGCCCACTCCGGCTGCGGATCCGCCATCGCGACCTCGCACAGCGGCGTGCCGTAGTTGCCACACGCGACCGCCGAGACGCCAGCCGCGTTCAGCCCGTCGGCGACAAGTTTCACGACGGAGCTTTTCCCCTTCGAACCGGTCACCGCGAGCATCTTCCCTGCAAAACGACGTGCACCAAGCTCCAGTTCGCTTATCACCGGCACGCCGGCCGCGCGTGCCGCGACCTGCCACGGATGCGCAAGCGGCACGCCGGGCGACGCGACCGCGACGTCCCACGCACCGCCCGGATATTCATCGTCGCCGTCCAGCACGCGTACCTCCGCGCCGTCGCGTCTCAACAGAGCCGCCGCCGCCGTGCCGCTCTTCCCCGCGCCGAATACCAGCGCGCGACGCCATCCGTCAGTCGTCATGGCAAAATCGCCATCTCCTAGCGCAGCAGGAAAACCGTGCTGAGCGACGGGCCCTGGACGACGAGCGCGTAGTTGCGCGCGACGACATTGCCCGACGAATCGTAGGCGATGAACGACACGCAGTTCGGCTCGCCCTGCGCCGCCGTGAGAGCCGCAGGCGGTATCGCCGCGCTGAACACGCGGCTGCCGTCAAGCTCCTGTTTCTGAACCACGCGAATGCCGTTCACGAAACACGAAACCGTCGCGGCAGTTGAACCTCCAACGGTGAATAGAACGCGAAGCCTCCGTCCCTTGGGAATGCGCCCGTCACTCTCCAGATTCGAGAACGCCACCGGCAGCGTCGTCGCGTCAGCGGTGTACGAATGCGTGGAGGAACTTTGCTTCACGCTCGCCATGAGCGTGGGCACGTCCGCGAACTGCTGGTCGAGCCAGGCGAGGCGCTGCGTGAGATAGCTCTTGAGGCGGGCGACGTCCTTCCCGAACGCGCTGGAGTTGTAGACGTTCCAGCCGTTGTT
>JAFPNP010000246.1 GCA_017411125.1 Kiritimatiellia bacterium | reverse complement strand
TACGCCATGTTGAAGGAAACGTTCATTGCGTCGGCGCTGGCGGCTGCGGCTGTAGCCGCGCCTGCGCCGGATAAAGTCCCCGAACTGATGCGCACTTTCGCGGGCGCGGAAACAAAGACGCTGGCGGAATGGGAGAAGGTGCGCGCGCCGGAACTTTTGGCGCGTTTCGAGAAAGAAGTATACGGCCGCCGTCCGGCGGCCGCGAACGAACGCGACCGCGTGTCGTTCGAAGTATACGATATCCGCGACGCAATGGGCGGCATGGCGGTGCGCAAGCTGGTGCGCGTGACGTACAAGGGACCGAACGGCACGTTCACGTTCCCCTTCACGGCATACATCCCGAAAAAGACCGTTCCCGTGCCGGCGTTCATTTTCGCCGCCAACATCCCGCGAAGCGCAGTCGGTACGAAGCAGGAGATAAGCAGCGACTTCTGGCCGGTCGAAGAGATCGTCGCGCGCGGATACGCCACAGCCGCGTTCCGCTTTGACACCGTGGCGGCGGACCGCAAGGGCGCGGGATTCTCGCAGGGCGTGTTCCCGTCCGTGCAGCCAGAAAACGAGCGCGACGCCGAATCGTGGGCGACGCTCTCGGCGTGGGCGTGGGCCGATTCGCGCCTCCTCGACTGGATGGAGACCGAGCCGCTCATCGACGCGGGCCGCGTCGGCGTGGTAGGCCATTCGCGCGGCGGAAAGACCGCGATCCTGGCCGGCGTCACGGACAAGCGTTTCGCGATGATCTGCTCCAACGACTCCGGCTGCAGCGGCGCGAAACTGAACCACATGGATCTGCCGGGATCGGAATCGATAGCCGTCATCACGAAGGCGTTCCCGTACTGGTTCTGCGGGAACTACCGCAAGTACGCCGGCAAGGACAGGGAGATGGACTTCGACCAGCACGAACTGCTGGCGCTCCTTGCGCCGCGCCTTCTTTGCGTTGCGTCGGCCACCGAGGACCATTGGGCCGGGCCGGCCGGCGAATGGCGGGCTGCGAAGCTCGCCTCCCCGGCATGGGAACTGTACGGAAAGAAAGGACTTGCGGCGGACGCCATGCCGGAGCCGGACGCGCCGCAACAAGAGGGATGCGTGTCATACCACTTGCGCACGGGAAAACACTTCCTCTCGCCTTACGACTGGAAGTGCTACATGGATTTCGCGGACCGGCACGGATGGCGCGACTGCGCGGCGGCATCAGACGCCGAACCCGTCGCCCTGACAGTAGACCGCCGCGCAGAAGCCGCCAACGTCGGCTCCCGCCCGTCGTTCGCCTGGCAGATGAAGTGTGCCCGCCAGGGCGCGGCGCAGACCGCCTACCGAATTCTCGTGATCGAACAGGGCGGCGGCGTGGCGTGGGATTCCGGCGAGGTGGCCGATTCTCGCTCCACCGGCATAGTCTATGCGGGCAGTCCGCTTTCAAGCGCAAAGCGGTACGTCTGGCGCGTCAGCGTGAAGGACGACAAAGGGAAATGGGCGGATTCCGCTTTTGCGCATTTCACGACGGGCCTTCTTTCGGACGGCGAATGGAAAGGAGCGCTCTGGATTTCCGCGCAGGGCGACGCGGCGAAAGGGCCGGGGACGGCCTGTTTCACGCGCGCAATCGCAAACAAGAAGCCGCTGCGCGAAGCGTACTGGACGGTGACGGGCCTCGGCGTGTTCGAGGCATACGTGAACGGCAATGCGGTGTCGTCGCCCGATTTCTTCACGAACGGCCGCGTACACGATTTTCTTAAGCCGGGTTTCACGCACAACGGCAAGCGCAAGCACGCGTTCACATACGACGTGACGCGCCTGATGAACTGGTGGCCCGGCGCGTCGAACGTGTTTTCGGCGGAGGTCTCGGCCTCGTGGTGGCGCGACAAGATGACGCTTCGCATGGGCAAAAAGAAATCCGCTTTCCGCGCACAGCTCGTGCTGCGCTACGCGGACGGCACGGAAGAGCGCATCGGCACGGACGCGAAATGGCTCGCTGCGATGGCAGGGCCGGTGAAGGAGGCCGGCATCTACGAGGGCGAAACCTGCGACGCGCGCGAGGCGACGCCATGGCGCACCTCCGCGAAGAGACTTGCCGGATTCGGCCCGGCCGAGGCGAACAAGGAATTCGGCGGCGCCACGCTGCCCATGGACGGGCCGGCGACAAGCCTCAGGCGCGACCTCGCGCTTGCGCCCAAAGAAATGTACGTGTGGAACGGCGTGGAGGGCGCGACGTCCAATGCGTTCGGCAAAGTGAAGATCGTGCGCAGGTGCGAGGACGGGAAGCCGTTCACGCTCGATGCTGGCGAGACGCTCGTCATAGACTTCGGACAGAACGCGGCGGCGGTGCCGGAATTCCAGTTCTCCGCGAAGGCGGGCACGGCGATAAAGGCGCGTCCCGCCGAAATGCTCAACGACGGCAACGGCGCAAGGGCGCGCGGATGCGACGGCCCGGAGGGCAGCGCGTACTTCGCAAACTACCGTTCTGCGCGGACTACGATGAAGTACGTGTTCGCCGGCAGGAAGCGGGAATCGTACCATCCTTCCTTCACCTTCTTCGGATACAGGTATCTCTCCGTCACGGCCACGGGCAAGGTGACGATATTCTCCGCACGGTCGCTGCCGGTCACGTCCATCGCTCGCGGCGACGAAACGGGGACGCTGGAAACCGGCGTCGCGGACGTGAACAAGCTCGTCTCGAACGTGCTTTGGGGGCAGTACTCGAACTACCTCTCCGTGCCGACGGACTGTCCGCAGCGCAACGAGCGGCAAGGCTGGACCGCAGACACGCAGGTGTTCACCAAGGCGGCGTCCTACAACGCCGACGCGTACGGCTTCCTGTGCAAGTGGCTCGCGGACGTGCGCGACTCGCAGGGCGCGGACGGCGCCATCCCCGGAATCGCGCCTATCCCCGGCCCGCGCAACGACGGCTGCCGCCACGGCTGGGCCGACGCGGTGGTGATCGTGCCGTACACGCTGTGGCGGCACTTCGGCGATCTGCGTGCGGTGGAGGAAAACTGGAAGGCGATGGAGAAGTACGTGGGGCTTATCGCCCGCACGCGGTTCGACACCCCGAAAGACCGGGGCTACCAGTGGGCGGATTGGCTGAGCTACGAGAAATACGAAACGCACAGGCACGATTCGTGGAACAGAACGCCCGACGGCAAGCGTTTGCCCAAACCTGAAACGCAGGATTACTGGCTTTATCTGGGCGGATGCTACTGGCTTTGGGACGCCCGCATGATGGAAGACATGGCGCGCGCCACGGGGCGGACGGACGACGCGCGCAAGTACGGCGCGATGGCCGCCGAAGCGCTCGCCTACCTGCGCGGCAGATTCGTGGACAAGAACGGCGGAATGCTCATACCCTCCTTCCGCAACATGCAGACGCCCGCGCTCTTCGCGCTCAAGCTCGGCGTGGTCGCGGGCGAGGCTGCCGGAAAGACCCGCGACGAACTGCTCGCGAACGTCAAGTCTCACGGCGACTGCCTGCAGACCGGCTTCCTCGGCACGTCCATACTCATGGACACGATGACGTATCAGGCATCGTCGCCGGAAACGGCCTACACGCTTCTTCTCCAGCACAAGAATCCCAGCTGGCTCTACTCGGTGGACCAGGGCGCGACTACTATATGGGAACGCTGGAACTCCTACACCAAGGCGACAGGTTTCGGATCGGCGGGAATGAACTCGTTCAACCATTACGCATACGGAGCGGTGCTGGCGTGGATGTACGGCACGATGGCGGGCATACAGTCCGACCCCGAAGCCGGCGGGTTCAAGAAATTCGTCCTCGCGCCGATTCCCGACAAGCGCATGGGCCGCGTGAAAGCCGCCTACCGTTCGCCATACGGCACGATCCGCAGCGAATGGCGCTACGAGGGCGGCGAATGGAAATGGACTTTCACGATTCCGGCGAACACGTCTGCCACGGTCACGCCGCCAGGCGGAAAAGCCAAGGTCTACGCGGCCGGCACTTATTCGCTTTCGATTCCGGACGCCGGAAGCGGCCCGACGGCGAAGAAGCTCGTCCTGTCCGACGAATCGCGCGGCCTCGTCCACTACTTCGACGCGGACGACGCGTCAAAGCGTTTTTCCGTTCCGGCGGAGAAGCCGGTCTGGGACTTGCAGGCGGCGGGCGCGCGCCAGCCGGGCAAGATCGGACGGTACAGATACGTGTGCCGCAGCGGATTCAAAGTCGTAGACATGGACGAGCGCAAAGACGTGGACGAGTTCCGCCATCCTTCGCTGAACGGGGTAACCGCCGTGAGCATCCTTCCCGACGGCGGTTTTCTGGCGTGCGTGAACCCGCACCGCAGAAAAGGCGAAAAGGCCGTGCTCTTGCGCAAGTTCTCCAAAGACCGCAGTCTGCTCGCAACGTACACGTTCCGCGGCATATACAACGCCCGCATGATGACGCTCCTTACGGACGGCGACGTGCTGATAGCCCACGAGACCGGCTTCACGCGCGGACGCCTT
>JAFPNP010000245.1 GCA_017411125.1 Kiritimatiellia bacterium | reverse complement strand
CCATGGAAAAAATCTCGATTGCATTTCGCCTTGTCGCCGCCGTGCTTGCCGTCGTCCCGTTTGCGCTCCGGGCGGACCATTTCAACGGCGGACGCACCGTGCCCGTGCACCGTATTGCGCCTCTCGACGCCGAGGGGGACAAAATCTCTCCGTCCGCGAACCTGCCGGAGCCGGTTTCCCAGGCGAAGACCTGTGCACAGTGCCACGACACGCACCTGATGGCCGGCGGTTCGCATTTCCGCACTGGGCTTGACACCAACGACGCGCCGGAGTCCGTCGCGGTCGAGCCGTGGTTTTGGGCGGACGAGCGCACCGGCACTTCGATTCCGCTGTCGCTGCACGGCCAGACCGGCGCGTTTCGCCCCGGAGATCTGGGTCTTTCATGCTGGCAGTGGACGAAGATGTTCGGACGGTCTTTCCCCGGCGGCGGTGTCGGCAGCGACCCGCGCGCGATCGGCGAGGCGGCGGGCGACAGGCAGCGCTGGTTCGTGACCGGGCCGCTCGGTCCCAACTGTCTCGCCTGCCACCAGCAGAACGGTTATGATTCAAGCGAATGGGCCCGCCAGGTGTTGCGCGAGAACTTCGCGGGCGCGGCCACCGCCGCGAGCGGACTCGGCGCCGTCGAGGGCATGAACGAGCGACTTGAAGGTTCGTGGGATGGTCTTCGCGCCGAAAATCCGGACGACCATCTCTTCAAGGTGCCGGAGAAAACCATCTACGACATGCGCCGGTTTGATTCCAAAAACCGCTGCGTGTTCGACGTGGGGCGTCCTAAAAGCGAAAACTGCCTTGCCTGCCATGCTGTCAGCGAGGCGGGAACGCCGAGCCATTCCATCGCCGGCGACGTCCATTTGCAGCGAGGCCTCTCATGCGTGGACTGCCACAAGAACGGCATGGATCATCGCGTGGAGACGACGAGCTGCCGCGACTGCCATACCGCCCCGAAGGGCGCGGGGCCGAAGCCCAAGCATGCCGGAATCCCTCTCGTCCATTTCGCGAAGCTTTCCTGCACGGCGTGCCACAGCGGCGTGACCGGCGAAGGGCGTCGCGCGCAGGTACGCACGGTCCGCGCGAACCGCATCGGCATATACGGACGCGCCCAGTGGGCGACGGACGTCCCTTGCGTGACGGAGCCGGTGTTTGTCAAGAACGGCGATGGCGTGATCGAGCCTTGCCGCATGACGTGGCCCAGCTATTTCGCTGAACTGGGCACGAACGGCACCGTCAAGCCTCTCTCACCAGACGCAGTGGCCCGGTTCTGCACATATGGCACGAACGCCTTTACAAAGGCCGTCGTCGCTTCAGTGCTGAATACGCTCAAGGCGAAAAACGCCAAGGCTGATTATGGCTTCGTAGGCCACGGCAGACTCTGGACGGCGAGCGGCGAGGGTACGAACGCGACGGTGACGGCTTCGGAATGCGCCGCCGCCGCGCCGGTCGCGTGGCCCGTCGGCCATGACGTGCGCCCGGCGAGGCAGGCGCGCGGCGCTGCGCCGGTTAAGTGCGCGGACTGCCATACGTGCGATTCCGACTTCTTCTTCGGCAAGATTTCTCCGACCGGACCGATTGTCGATGCGGAAGTGGAGCCTGTCTGCCAGTCCGAGTTCATGGGGCTTTCCGCCGGATACCATGCCGTGCTGGGCACGACGTTCGGGATGCGCCCGCTCTTCAAGGTGTTCCTGTGGAGCGTGTTCGGGTTGCTCTGCCTGTTCGGCGCGGCCGCCGCAGCAGTCGTTTTGAACCGTCTCGGCGCTAAGATATCGGAAGGGACGTTGTCCTTCGCGTGGGGGCTTGCAAAGTGGGTGGTGGATGTCGGCTTCGTGTTGTGCCTTGCCTATTTGGCGCTTTCGGGCGTCATCGGATGGATGTGCGGCGGCATGACGGGATGGTGGCTCATTCTCCACATGGTTGCCGGCGGCGGCCTCGCGGCATGCGTCGCGATCATCGCGGTCGTTCGCGCCGCCGACCGTACTGGAAAGTTTGCAATGTCGCTCGCATGGCTTGCATGGCTGCTTTGCGCGACGGGGACGGTGTTCACGGCGGTGATGCCGATGATGACCGTCTACGGCGGCGGCGAACAGGCCGTCCTGCTTTGGAGCCACCGGATTTGCGGCCTTGCGTTCGCAGCGGTTTCGGCGTTCGTCTGCCGGCTTTGCCGCACAAAGGGGCGGTAGTCGGTTTGGGATGGGCTTGTAATTGGATTCCGGCATCCAGCGTCCGCATACCGTTCGCATCCACCGTGCTATGGATACGGTGTTTACGGTGACTATCGTCTCCGGCGACGCGGCGCTGGCGGATTCCGCCGCAGAGGCGGCGTTCGCCCGTATCGACGCGATCGAGGGATGCCTTTCGAGGTTCAACGATACAAGCGACGTCGCGCTCATAGGTGCGTTGAAGCCGGGCGAGATCGGCGTGGTTGCGCCGGAGACGATGGACGTGCTTGTGGCGAGCGTGCGTGTCTGCGCCGCGACGGGCGGCGCGTTCGATCCGACCGTCGGCCCGGTTATGCGCAGGTTGAAGGATTGCGGCATGGCGTGGGACAAGTTGGAATCCGAGAAACTCGAGGACGCTTTCGCCCGTTGCGGAATGCAGCGGCTGGTTCTGGACGTCGAGAACAGACGCGTGTCGGTGAAACTCGACCGTCTTGGAAGGGCGACGCCTCTTGAACTTGATTTCGGCGGCATAGGCAAGGGCTATGCTCTTGACGAGTGCGCAAAGACGATTGCCGGCGAACAGTATGAGATGACGGATTTTCTTTTCGACGCGGGCACGTCTACCCAATTGGCGCGCGGCGGCCCTTGGAAAGTCGGCGTGGGAGGCGTGTGGAAGGGCCGCACGCGTGCGGGGACGGTGCTGGAAGTCAGCGATGGAGCGGTGTCGGGAAGCGGTTTCGAGCTTCAGGGGGCGCACGTGGCGGACGCGCGGCGGAGGTGCGCGGCGTGCAGATGGGCGCAGACGTGGAGCCGGACGAAGTCCGCCGCCGTCGCGGACGCGCTTTCCACTGCGGTTCTCGCGATGGACGCCGCCGAAATAGAGCGCGCTTGCCGCGAACTGGACGCGGACGTGCTTGTTGCGCGCGACCAGGCCAAGGCGATGGATTTGGTGCGCGATCCGCTGAAATGGATTGCAGGTTCGATGGGTATTGAAAAAGGGGCGTAACCATGATATCATATTGGACAACAAGACAGTTCAAGGATTTTTTGAAATGACTATAAGGTCGTTGCTTGAAAAGAACGCCCGGGAGATCCCGGAGGTTGTGGCGCTTCGTTCCTGTGAGCACAAGGAATGGCGGTCGCGCACGTACGCGGAGTTTCTTGCGGACGTGCGCAAGACGGCGAACGCCTATGGGACGGCGTTCGGTCTTTGTCCCGGCAGGGACAACGTGGCGCTGATTTTGCCGAACTCGTCAGATTGGATGGAGATATATCTGGCGTGCAGCGGCGCTGGAGTGGCCGTCGTACCGGTGGATCCCAAGCTGCATAACGACGAAGTGGCCTATATACTTGGAGACTCGGAGGCAGTCGTGGTCACGACGGACATGGCGCATCTAGACATGATGCGCACCATCGTGCCGGGCTTGCCGTCGGTTCTCGCGGTCGTGATCGTGGATGCGGACGGTCCCTGCGAGTCGATAGGATCCGTTCCCGTGCGTGGTTTCGCCGAACTGCTGGAAACCGCCGGCGGCGGGTCGTGGTACGATGCGAACGTGGCGTCCGATGACGACGTGGCGTCGATTATCTACACGTCCGGCACCACGGGCAAGCCCAAGGGCGCGATGCTGACCCACGGCAATTTCGCGTCGGACGCGGTCGGAGCCCTGGACGCTTTCAATGAATCCATAGGCAAGCATGACGTGTTTCTGGTGGTGCTGCCGCTTTTCCACGCCTTCTCGTTCTGCACGAACTTCGTCGTGCCGCTGCTCACGGGTTCGGGCATGTATTTCGTCCGCTCGCTGTACACTATCGGAGAGGACGTGAAGTTTCTGCGCCCCACTGTGATAATGGGCGTCCCGTTGCTGGCGGAAAAGATGTTCGACAAGATCGACTCCAATCTCAAAAAGTCCGGGAAGGCGAAGTTCCTTTCGGCGATCGGGCTGCGGGGGCTGGTGTTGCACGCGGTGAAGAAGGGGCTTGGCGGACGGCTTCGATTCCTGATTGTCGGCGGAGCTCCGTGCCCAAGGCACGTTTTGGAGGGATTCCGCCGGCTTGGCATAACGATTCTAGAAGGGTACGGGCTTACGGAGTGTTCGCCGGTGGTGTCCATTGCCGGGCCGAAGTGCGCTCGCGTGGGAACGATCGGCGCTAAGATAGCGAACATCGAGATTCGCCTTGCGGATATGAACGACCAGGGTGTCGGCGAACTGCAGGTGAAGGGGCCGATCACAATGAAAGGCTACTGGCACAACGACGCCGCCACCGACGAGGCGTTCGACGGCGAGTGGCTGAAGACTGGCGATCTCGCTTCCGTGGCGGATGACGGCCTCATAACTATACGCGGACGCAAGAAAGCGCTTATAGTGAACCGCGAGGGCAAGAATATCTATCCGGAAGAGGTCGAGAATCGCATTGCGGTCGATCCGCTGGTTGCTGACTGCGTGGTGATCGGCTACACGACCGGTGGAATTCCGGGGGAGAAAGTCGGCTGTGTGGTGCATCCAAATATGGACTTGCTCAAGGAGCGGAACGGCGGCCGTGAGGTGGCGTGGGACGAGGTTGTGAAGATGGCGCAGACTCACGTTCACTCGCAGTGCCAGGATCTTGCCGACTACAAGCGCGTGCGCAAGGTCATGGTGGTGAAAGATCCGCTTGAACGCACTTCGATACAAAAGGTGCGTCGCGTGGCGTACAAGGGTGCATTGGACGAGTGATGTTGCGATGCGCGGCAGGATGCGGCATCTTTGACGCGACGTTGCGACATTGGCTCGGGCGGCTGGATTCGAACCAGCGACCAATTGATTAACAGTCAACTGCGCTACCGCTGCGCCACGCCCGAATAACGTCAAAACGGCGTTCATTGTACCATATCGTCTGCCTCTCTGCAATACCGAAAATTGTTTTTTCGTTGTAAGCCCTTGACTGTACGAGGAAAAGAGCGTAAAATATACATCGTTTCTGCGGAATCGCGTTGGACGGGTGTCCTGCTGCGGTTTTGCATTGGACAATAAGGAAAAACAAGATGGACATCTATGTTGGTAACCTCGCTTACGCGACGACTGACGAAGGTTTGAAAGCCGCGTTTGCGGCGTATGGCGAAGTTACCTCTGCGCGCGTCGTATCCGATCGAATGACCGGACGCTCCAAGGGGTTTGGCTTCGTCGAGATGCCGGACCGTGAACAGGCTCAAGCTGCAATTGACGCGCTCAACGGGCAGTTGCTGGATGGTCGCCCTGTGCGGGTGAACGAATCTCAGCCCAAACCGCGCGACGATCGTCGCCGCGGCGGCGGTTTTGGCGGCGGACGCCGTGACCGCGGCGGGCGCGGAGATCGCGACCGCGGCGACACGCGGTGGTAATAAGTGCCGACTTTCGTGTTGAACGGCTGGGCGGCGAGTCCGCATGCGTGGGATCTCTGCCGCTTCAGTCGTGATTTT
>JAFPNP010000244.1 GCA_017411125.1 Kiritimatiellia bacterium | reverse complement strand
GCAGCCTGGTCTACGCCTGTTTCGCGTTCGACCAACCTTGCAAGGAGCGTCGTGGACGTATCGGGGAAAGCGCTCATTTCGGCGGCTGCTCCCGATGAAGCGGGAAGAACTGTTCGAACGCGTACTTGACCGCCGGAGCCGGCGCGGGCGGCGCGATGCCGCGGCGCGAACAGACGACGGCGCACGCGCCGGCTGCGATCAGCGCGGCGGCGGCGCACGCGCACCAGAACCGTTTCGCGGAACGCCGCGCCGGTTCGACGGACGGAATGGGAAGTCGCGCCGCCGGATCGGCGGAGAGAAGCCGCCGCAGCGCACGGATCCATTCGCGTCCGAATCCGGCGAGAAGTCCGTCGGCGACCGGTCCCGGCTCGTACCACATTCCCGCAAGCAGACGGTAGAACGTGACGCCGAGGGCGTATGCGTCCGACGCCGGCGTCGCTTTTTCGCCGCGCCTGAGCTCGGGCGCGAGGAACATGACGGATCCCATTATAGTGCGCGAATCCGCGTCCGTCGATTCCATCGTAGTCTCGGCGTCCAGTTTCCTGCGCAGGGCGCCATCGGCAAAGCGGGAAATCCCAAAGTCGCCAAGGACGGCGTCGCCGTCCGCATTGACGAGTATGTTTGCGGGTTTCACGTCGCGGTGGACGATGCCTGACGCGTGTATGTATTCGAGGACGGATTTGAGCTGCCCATACCACAGCGACAGCTGCGCTTCGTCGACCGAGCCCGGTTCCACGTCCGCAAGCGTCCGCGCCTTGCCGCCGCCGTCCAGCACGAGGTCCATGACGAAATAGAGGATGCCGTTTTCGACATCTTCGCCAAGCTCGTACACGCGAAGCAGGTTCGGGTGCCGCAGATACGAGAGCGCCTTGCCCTCTGTCCGGAAACGGCGTCGAAGGGCCTCCACGTCCCCGTGTTCGCGCGAAAACACCTTGAGCGCGCAGCGCCCGCCGTCCGCGCGCTCGACTTCGTAGACCGATCCCATTCCGCCGGAACCGAGCAACCGCACGACGCGAAAGCCGCCGACCGCACATCCTTCCTCGAGCGTCATTTGGCGGTCTCCTTTTCTCGTTCGCCGAGCACGTCCGGCGCAAGCGCGATGCGAAAGACGAAATGCCCGTTCCAATGGGCGTCTGGCGCAACGACCGTGCGCCCGTACCAGCTTGCGCCGAAGCGCCGGTAGCGCACGCCTCCGCGCGTGACGACGAGCGATTTCGGATCGGCGTCGCGGCGAAGCGGGTCCGTTTCGCTGTCCGCATATTTGAAGAAGTCGCGTGCGAAGTCGAACACGCCTTCGCCGTATGGCCGTTTGACGGAATCCTTCGGTATGCTGTCCAATACGTACTCCTGTCCGTTTCCGAGCATGTCGTGGATTCCCCATGCGTTCGGACGCCGCGTTCCGACGGCGAAGACAGTGCCCTGCCCTTTCTTGACCGGATCTATAGGCTCGAAGCCGTGCGCCTTGCGGAGTTCGTTCACCGCGTCCCACGAAACGGCAATCTCCTTTTCCGCAGACTTGTCGCCGTTTCTGAACCGGACGTAAGGATCGTCCGGGTCGTCGCAGTTCGCGTTCAATGCGTATTCCCATTCCGCGTCCGTAGGCAGACGGAAGACATATCCTTTCGGAATGCGGTCTTTGTTGCGGCTCGTGAGGAACGCGCAAAAGCCCTCCATGTCCTTGCGCGAAAGCCCGCCGTGCGGAACGTCCAGGCCGCCATAGAGATTCTCCTCCTCCGTCAAGCCGTTGATTCTTCGGAACGTGCCGTAAAGCCTTTTCGTAGTCTGGAACTTTGCAATCCAGAACGGACGCGACAGGATTGCCACGTGGCGGAAAGCGGGACTTGCGCGGTCGCCGTCGCATCCCATCGCGAACGAGCCCGGCGGACACGCCGCGAACTCGAACTCGGCGCCGGAGCCGAGATTTATCCAGAAAGGAACGCGCCGTTCGGCGGCGCGGACGAGCGCGTCCGCCTCCTTGTACATGTTGAAAGCGCCTTCCTGCAAGACGCGCGCCATGGCGGCGGAGCCGGCCTTCGCCGACAAATCGGCTGCGCGGTCGGCAACTTCAACGAGAGAACGGCGTCCGGCGTTCAACGCGAGAAAGTCTTCGGCGAGAAGGACGCGCACCTCCTCCCGCGCCGCGTCGAGCGCAGCTGCGTCAGGCGACGCCACGGCGCCATACGCCGCCGCACACGCCAGCGCGGCGGCGGCGAATATCGCACTATGGCACCTCATCTCACAGCATGTCTCCATCTTGATCGCCGCCCATTATACCATATTTGCATTTGCACCGCATCCACCCGCCGTTCCCCAGACCGCAGAATCGATCGTCCCTGCCGTTGAATCGGTCCGTCATT
Organism: Kiritimatiellia bacterium; assembly: GCA_017411125.1. GTDB lineage: Bacteria > Verrucomicrobiota > Kiritimatiellia > RFP12 > UBA1067 > RUG572. Next base: position 208 of record JAFPNP010000244.1, on the reverse strand, counting down.
TTGACTTTCGCAACGGTTTTTGATATAATGGCGCCATGAAAAATCTTGCTTTTCTCGCGTTTGCCGCCGCAATGCAGGTGCAGGCGGCTGTGTTCGACTTTGAAACAGGCAACCTTCAGGGCTGGAAAGTCGTGGAGGGCGCGTTCGCACGTCCCGTCACGGATCTGTCCCGCGAACACAACACCGGAAAACCCTACACAAAGGGCGG
>JAFPNP010000243.1 GCA_017411125.1 Kiritimatiellia bacterium | reverse complement strand
AGCAGCAGGTTGCCGCCCGCCGTGAGGAGTTTTGCGAGATGCACGCGGTTGCGTTCGCCGCCGGAAAGCACGCCGACTTTCTTCTGCTGCTCCGCGCCCCTGAAGTTGAAACGGCTGCAGTACGCCCGCCCGTTCATCATGGTAGAGCCGGCGAGGCGCACGAACTCGCCGCCGCCCGTGATCGCCTCGTACACGGTCTGGTCCGGCTGAAGTTCCGAACGTGTCTGGTCCACGTAGCTGAGTTTTACCGTTTCGCCGACAGTAAGCGTGCCGGAAAGCGGCTTCAGCTCGCCCGTGATGAGCTTGAAGAGCGTGGTCTTGCCCGCGCCGTTCGCTCCGATCACGCCAACTATGCCGCCGCGCGGCAGGTTGAAATTGAGGTCGCTGTAGAGCGTGCGCCCGTCGAAGCCCATCGCGACGTGCTCCGCCCGCACGACGAGATCGCCGAGACGCGGCCCGGCGGGGATGCGGATCACGAGGTCGTCCTCGCGCGTGGACACCTCCTGTTTCTGCAGTTCCTCGTAGCGCTTCACGCGGGCCTGCGCCTTCGCATGGCGGCCGGACGGGTTCGTCTGTATCCACTTCAATTCGTTTTCGATGAGCTTCTGGCGGCTCTTCTCGGCCTTCGCCTCGCGGGCAAGCATGGCCTCCTTCTGCTTCAGCCACTCTTCGTAGTTGCCTTTGTAAGGATAGCAAATGCCGTGGTCGAGCTCCAGAATCCAGTCCGTCACGTCGCTCAGGAAGTAGCGGTCGTGCGTGACGACGATAAGCGTGCCTTTGAACTCCTTCAAATACGCTTCGAGGCGGAACGTCGTCTCGGCGTCGAGGTGATTGGTAGGTTCGTCAAGCAGCAGAACGTCCGGCTCCTGCAGGAGCAGCCGCGCGATCGCCACGCGGCGGCGTTCGCCGCCGGAGAGAACGGACACCTTCTGGTCTGCGGGCGGGCAGCCCATGTCCGCCATCGCCATCTCGACCTTGTGGTCCACGTTCCAGAGATCCTTTGCATCTATTATAGCCTGCAGCCGCTCCATCTCGGCGGCGGCCTTCGGGTCGTCAAGATTGCAGCAGAGATCCTCGTAGCGTTCCACCATCGCCTTCGCCTCGGCCACGCCCTCCTCGACGACCTCGCCCACGGTTTTGGAATCGTCAAGCTCCGGCTCCTGCGGAAGATAGCCTACGCGCGTGCCCTTCGCTATCTGACATGTGCCGAGGATGTCCTTGTCGATTCCGGCGAGAATCTTGAGAAGCGAAGACTTGCCCGCGCCGTTGCCGCCAATCACGCCGATGTGCGCACCATAGAAGAAGCTCAAGCACACGTCTTTCAGAATCGTCTTCGTGCCGACTTGCTTCGTCACGTCTATAAGCGAAAACTGGTACTCTCCAGCCATTTTGTCCAATCTCCTGTATCTGTTTGCACCGGAACCCCGCCGCGACTGGAGGGTTCGCGGCGTATAGTATGCCAAATCCGCGCCGCAGACGCAAGCCGACGGTAAAAAAATATGATATAATACTCTTCCATGGACAAAGCAGTTGTTTGGACAATATGGGCCGTCGGGGCGTATCTTGTCGGCTCGATTCCGTTCGGTTTTCTAGTCGGGAAGATGCGCGGCAAAGACGTCCGCACGCTTGGATCAAAGAACATCGGCGCCACCAACGTCTACCGGACGGTGGGCAAGCCGTGGGGCATCCTCGCGTTCGCGTGCGACTTCCTCAAGGGCCTGCTGCCAACGCTCGCGGCGCAAAAATGGGGCGGCGCGGACTGGCTTCCGCTGATGGTCGGCATCCTGACCGTCGCAGGACACATGTGGACGTGTTTCATGAAGTTCAAAGGCGGGAAAGGAATCGCCACGGGCTTCGGCATGCTGGTGGCGCTCACTCCCGTCCTCGTGCTGACGGCCTTCGGCGTGTGGATCGCCGTCATGCTCGTCTCGCACTACGTGTCGCTTGGATCGATCGCGGCGGCGGCGTTCCTGATGGTCGCCGTGTGGTTTCCGTGCGGATTCCTGCGTTGCAGCGGATACCACGACCTGCCGCTGTGCATGCTCGTGAGCGCGCTGTGCGCGTTCGCCATATGGAAGCACCGCGCGAACATGGTGCGTCTGCTCTCGCACGCGGAAAGCAAGATATACTGAATCCACTGTTTTATCGAAAGGAAAAACAATGTCTGAATACGACCATGCGTCGATAGAGAAGAAATGGCAGAAGTTCTGGCTTGAGAACAAGACTTTCAAGACAGAGAACGGCGGCGGCAAGCCGAAATTCTACTGCCTAGACATGTTCCCGTACCCGTCCGGAGCCGGTCTGCACGTCGGCCATCCGGAAGGCTACACGGCGACGGACATACTTTGCCGCTACAAGCGCATGAAGGGCTTCAACGTGCTGCATCCGATGGGCTGGGACGCGTTCGGCCTGCCCGCCGAGCAGTACGCCGTCGAGACCGGCACGCACCCGGCGGTCACCACGCAAAAGAACGTAGACCGCTTCCGCGAGCAGATCCGCTCGCTCGGCTTCTCGTACGACTGGGACCGCGAGGTGAACACCACCGACCCCAAGTACTACAAATGGACGCAGTGGATTTTCGAGCAGCTCTACAAAAAGGGGCTTGCCTACGTGGCGGAAGTGCCGGTGAACTGGTGCCCGGCGCTCGGCACGGTGCTTGCGAACGAAGAGGTCATCGACGGACGCAGCGAACGCGGCAACCATCCTGTGATTCGCCGCCCGATGCGTCAATGGATGCTTAAGATAACCGAGTACGCCGAGCGGCTTCTCGCAGGGCTCGACACGCTCGACTGGCCTGAGGGCGTCAAGGAAATGCAGCGCAACTGGATAGGCAAGTCCACCGGCGCGCTCGTGGACTTCGGCGTCATGCGCGGCAGCGCCCTCGCCGACGAGAAAGTAACTGTCTACACCACGCGCTGCGACACGCTTTTCGGCGCGACGTACATGGTCCTTTCACCGGAGCATCCGCTCGTGGGGAAGTGGCTCGAGGACGGCACGATAAAGAACGCCGACGAAGTAAAGGCGTACCAGGCGAAGGCCGCAGCAAAGAGCGACCTGGAACGCACGGAACTGAACAAGGAAAAGACGGGCGTGCGGCTCGACGGCGTCATGGGCGTCAATCCCGTCAACGGCGGACAGATCCCCGTCTTCATCTCCGACTACGTGCTCGCCACCTACGGCACAGGCGCGATCATGGCGGTGCCGGCGCACGACGAGCGCGACTTCGATTTCGCAAAGGTGTTCGGGCTGCCGATCGTACAGGTCGTCGCGCCGGCGGACTCCGATGCGGCCAAAACGGCTTCGCCGGATCCCGTGCCCTACAAGGGCGACGCGGCATTCACGGACATCGCGGCCGGCGTGATGGTGTCGTCCGGCTTCATCACCGGACTTTCGGTGGACGACGCGCGAAAGAAAATGGTCGAGTGGCTCGAGGCGAAGGGCGTCGGACGGGCCAAGACGCAGTACAAACTTCGCGACTGGCTTTTCAGCCGCCAGCGCTACTGGGGCGAACCGTTCCCGGTGATACACATGGAGGACGGCACCACGCAGCTCGTCCCCGAGGAGGATCTGCCGCTCACCCTTCCCGAACTCGCCGACTACAAGCCGACCGGCACCGGTGAGCCGCCGCTCGCCAAAGCGGAGGAGTGGTTGAAATACGTCGATCCCAAGACCGGCAAGAAGGGATTGCGAGAGACGAACACGATGCCGCAATGGGCCGGCTCGTGCTGGTACTACCTTCGCTACATCGATCCGCACAACGACAAGGCGTTTGCCGATCCGAAGCTGCTGAAAGAATGGCTTCCGGTGGACCTCTACGTAGGCGGCGCGGAACACGCCGTGCTGCATTTGCTATACTCGCGCTTCTGGCACCTTGTGCTTTTCGACCTCGGCCTCGTGCCGACGCCGGAACCGTTCCAGAGGCTTGTCAACCAAGGCATGATACTCGGCCTTGCCTACAAGACCAAGCGCGGCGTGCTGATTCCGATGGACAAAGTGACGTGGCGCGACGGAAAGCCCTACGGCGCGGAGGACGGCGGCGAAGAGGAAGAACTGACGGAATTCCCGGCAAAGATGTCAAAGTCGCTGAAGAACGTCGTGAACCCCGACGACGTAGTACGCGACTACGGCGCGGACTCCCTCCGCCTGTACGAAATGTTCATGGGGCCGCTGCAGGCGGTGAAACCGTGGAGCACTAAAGGCGTGGAGGGCGTGTTCCGCTTCCTCAAGCGCGTGAACAAGATGGTGACGGAACAGCCGATAGCGGACCGCGCACTGACGAAGGACGAGGCAAAGACGCTCAACGCAATGATAAAGAAAGTTGGCGACGACCTCGAAGCGCTGAGCTTCAATACCGCGATTTCCGCGATGATGGTGTTCGTGAACGCTTTTGCCGGCGACGGGCGCGACCTGCCGCGCGAGGCTGCGGAAAAGTTCGTGCTCTGCCTTTCTCCATTCGCGCCGCACCTCGGCGAGGAGCTATGGCAGTTCCTCGGGCATCCGGGCACGCTCGCATACGAGCCCTTCCCCGCGTTCGACCCTGCCGCGCTCGTGGAAAGCGAGATCGAGGTGCCGGTGCAGGTTCTCGGAAAGCTGCGCGGCCGCGTCAAGGTGCCGGTCGACGCCAAGCCGCCGGAAATGGAGGCCGCTGCGCGCGCCAATCCCGACGTGGCGAAGTTCCTCGAAGGGAAGCAGATCGTGAAAGTGGTCTGCGTGCCCAAGAAGATGATCAACTTCGTCGTCAGGTAGACTTTTCGCGTGGACGGCGAACGACAAACCATGCCCGCAATCGCGCTGTGGGCGAAAGCGCTGCGCGTCAACCAATGGACAAAGAACGCAGTCGTGTTCGCGGCATGGTTCTTCGCCGTAGCGGACAAGTCGCAGGCCGCGCTCGCCCGCGGGTGGCGTCCGTTCGCTCTCGTCTGCGCGATGGCGCTTTCCTTCTCGCTCATATCGAGCGCGTTCTACCTGCTCAACGACGTCGGCGACTACGAAGCCGACCGGCGTCACCCCGTGAAGCGGCTCCGGCCCGTCGCGGCAGACCTGATTTCCAAAATCGACGCTGTCCGGGCCGCGCTCGCGCTCTTCGCGTTCGGTCTCGCGTTTCCATGCTACCTCGTGTTCCGCCATCCGGACAGAACTTGGGGATTCGCGGTGCTGCTCGTCTACACGGTGATGCAATGCGCGTACTCGGGGCTTCTCAAACGCGTACCGTACGTCGACGTGGCGGTGATCGCTGCGGGGTTCGTCCTTCGCGCCGTCGCCGGCGCGGCTGCTATGGACGTGCGCATTTCGCCGTGGCTTCTCGCCTGCGCGTTTTCGCTCTCGCTCTTCCTCGCCCTCGGCAAGCGCAAGCACGAAAAACGCACGGCGGAGGATTCGCGCGCCGCGCTGAAAGGCTACCACCCGCGCGTGCTAGACGCGCTCATCGCGCTCGCCGCCTGCGGAACGCTCGCAGTGTACACGTGCTACACGCTTTCTGCGGACACCGTGGCTCGCTTCGGCACGCGCGCCCTGAGCGCGACGGCGGCGTTCGTCGCGCTCGGACTTGCCAGATATCTGCGCCTCGTATACGGCAAAGGCGACACCGGGCGTCCGGAAAAAGTGCTGCTGACCGACAAGATCCTATGGTGCATCCTCGCCGGATACGGCCTGACCGCACTCGGCGCGGTGCTATGCGCCTGACGCAACGAGACGGCCGGCATCAAGCGCGAGGACGCGGTCGCACAGCGCAGCCGTCTCGCCCGAATGCGTCACCATTACGAGCGCAAAAGGACGTTCGCTCACCTCGAAAAGAAGCTTCATCGTCTCCGCGCCGGTAAGCTTGTCGAGGTTGCCCGTCGGTTCGTCCGCAAAGACGATTTCGGGGCCACAAAGCAAGGCACGGGCAATCGCCACGCGCTGCTGCTCGCCGCCGGAAAGTTCGGCGGGCAGATGGCCGAACCTGTCAGCCAGCCCGACCTTCGCAAGAAGCTCTTTCGCCCGGACGCGCGGAGACTTAACTTTGACAAAGCCCGCCATGGAAGGCAGCATGACGTTCTCCACGATGTCCAATTCGGGCATGAGATGGAAACTCTGGAACACGAAACCGACTTTCGAAGCGCGTATCCTATTGCGGCGGCGCGACGCGCCGAAGCCGCGATAGAGCGATTCGCCGTCCACGAGAACGTCGCCGGACGTCGGCTTGTCGAGTCCGCCAAGTATATTGAGAAGCGTCGTCTTCCCGGCACCGCTGCGCCCGATCACGGCGACGTGCTCCCCGGCCTCGACCGAAAGGGACACGCCGTTCAGCACCGGTATGCGCCTCTGCCCTGGAAGCCGATACGACTTCGACACGTCCTTCACCTCAAGCACCGCCATATCAGCCTTTCAGCGCCTCCACGGGATTCTTCGACGCGGCGAGAAACGCCGGCACGAGCGAGGCGAGCAGCCCGAAGACGTAGACGATCGCGACAACCCAGACGACGTCCGCCGTCACGACGCGGTATGGAATGGAATCCAGACCGTAGATCGCCTTCGGGAAAACCTCGACTCCGAAACGTGCAAGCCAGTCCACGATGTTCTGGAGATTCGCCAGCACGCCATACGCGGCGGCAAGGCCGAGCAGCGTCCCCGCCGTGATCTGCACAAGTCCATGCACCACGAACGCGCCCATGATCTTCGGCTTCGTGAAGCCCAGCGCCTTGAGCAGACCGACTTCGGACGTCTTCTGCACCGTCAGGACAAGGAGCGTGTTCATGACGCAGAACAGCGCGACCACGGTAATCAGCATCAGCAGAAGCGCGGTCATGTTCTTCTCCACCGCGAGCGCGTTGAAAAGTTCGCGGTCCGCCTGGCGCCAGGTGACGGCGCGGCAGGACGGCGCGGCGGCGGCGATCAACCCGCACACAGCATCGAACACGGGCGCGTTCGCAGGCTCGTCCGTCTTGACGTTCACCGAAAACACGCCTTCCTCCAATCCCATCAAGTCGCGTGCGTTCGGGAGAGAACAGATGGCGAAGTGCGCGTCGTAGTCGCGCTGTCCGGAAGAAAACAACCCCGTAACGCGCCACTTCAGCGGAAGGTATATCTCGTCGCGGGAGGCAAGCGTCTTCGGGGAGTAGATCGTGACATCGTCGCCAACCCACACGCCGAGCGTACGGGCGAGATCCACGCCAAGGACGATCGAATCGCCGTCAAGGTCGTACTTGCCCGCGAACGGCCTTCCAATCCTGTAGACACCTCCCATGCGTTCAGGATCGACGCCCATGACCATGGGAGTTGCAATGCGCCCCCGGAACTCGAGCATGACGGGCGTGTTGATTTCAGGGGAGACCGCCGCCACGCCGGGAATCGCCATCAGACGTTCACACAACGCCTT
>JAFPNP010000242.1 GCA_017411125.1 Kiritimatiellia bacterium | reverse complement strand
TGGTGGGCGGTGAGGGATTCGGACCCCCGACCTAATGCGTGTAAAGCACTCGCTCTAACCAACTGAGCTAACCGCCCGAAAAGAACGGCGCATAGTATATCACAAAAAGCCGTCGTTGCAAAATGAAAACTCAGTGCCGCAGGGCGCAATGCGCTGCCGTCATCGTTTCGCTTTGACTTTGGACGCCATTTATGCGATAATTCGCGCCATGGATTTTGAACGACCTCTTTCATTGAACAAGCGGCCGGACGGCGTGCCGCAGCAGATTCAGCAGGAGCGGTCTCCGGAAGCGGGGAACGCGAGGACGGACTGCGCCGCGATGATCGCCGCGCGCTCCGCGGCCGTGGCGCGCAACAGGCAGAAGTCCGAAAGGGCTGCGTTTCTGCGCGACATGGTACGCATGGCCGGCGTAATCGTCATCATTGCCATCGCAGGATGGTTCGCATACGTAAAGTACCAGCATGCGCTGGAGGAGAAAAAGCTGCAGGCCCAACGCGAGGAAACGAAACGCATCCAGATGGAAAACGCCAAGCAAAGCGCCAAGCGGCATCAAATCGCGCAGGAGCGTTTTCGAGGGGCGTCGCTTTTGCTGATTGCTCAGGCGCCGGCATCGGACCTGCCCGCCAAAGTCACGGAAGAAACGTGGTTTTCGTGCATCGTATCTGGCGGGAGCGCCGGCGAGGATTTATACGAAATACGGGCGCTGCCGGGCAACGAGCTCCACGTGTCGCGGTTTGACGGCCGCGACAGAACGGTGGAGGTGAAAAGCGACGATTTCAGGAACATTGCGTCACGGCATCCGTTTCTTCTCACGAGAGGATCTTGCTGTTACTACAGTCCGCTCGGCAATGGCAGATGGGAGTTGAACGTGCCGCCGCCCGTCAACGGCGTGACGATCGATCCAGCCAAGCAAGATCTGGGCGGCCTTTGCGATGCAATCCGCAAGCGCGGCATCTCAACGGCTTCGTTTGCGTACGACGTGTTCTTCCGCAAGGGCTACAGGCTTGAAAAGCGCATCCTCTCGCTGCCGTTTGGCAAGACGCTGGACCGCGCCGCAATACGTAAAGCAATGGAGGTGGCATTCCCGGAACTGGATAAGTCGAAAGAGACCAGCGCATTCGCCGGACGTGAAAGCGGCAACAAACTCGATTCGGGGAGCAAGGGCAAACCTTCCATCGACGCGCTTTTGAACGAGGGACGGATCGTGATACGACGCAAGAGCGGAGGCTCTCGGTGACTCCGGCTCTTGAAAACCTTTTCGCATACTGCGCAGGCTACGGGGCGAGCGACGTCCACCTTTCCGTAGACGAGCCGCCGCGTTTCCGCGTGCAGGGACGGTTGTCGCCCCGTCCTGAATTCGAGGCGCTGGACGCCCGCGCCGTGGACGACATCGCGATGGAGCTTGGATTGTCCACGTTGCCTCTCGGATGCCCGGACGGAACGGAGCGCGTCAGAAAAACCTTGATCCGCGACGGCGCGATCGATGGGGCGGTGACCGCGCCCGACGGGCAGCGCTACCGTTTCAACCTGTTCCGTCAGCAAGACCGCACTGCGGTTGCGCTTCGACGGCTCGACGGCACGTTCCGGTCGGTTTCCGAGCTCGGGCTGCCTCGCAATGTCGTCGATTTCTGCCAGGAACGCGACGGCCTCGTGATAGTGACCGGTCCGACCGGCAGCGGAAAGTCCACCACGCTCGCCACGCTCGTCGACAGCATCAACTCGACCCGCGAATGTTTCATCGTGACGGTCGAGGATCCTATCGAATTTCTCCACCCGTCGAAGATTGCCCTCGTGAACCAGCGCCAGGTAGGGCGCGACGCCCGCAGTTTCAACGACGCGCTCGTCGAGGCCATGCGACAGGATCCCGACGTGATTCTCGTCGGCGAGATACGCGATCTGGATACGGTGCGGACGGCGCTCCGCGCCGCCGAGACGGGCCATCTGGTGTTCACGACCCTTCATGCGGGCGATTGTCCCGGCGCCGTGGAGCGTTTGATATCGATGTTTCCGGCGGACGAGCAGAACTCCGCCCGCCGGCAGCTCGCGATGGTGCTGCGCGGCATAGTGGCGCAGCACCTGGCGCCCTCCGTCGACGGCAGACGGCGCCACGCGGTCACGGAGGTCATGGTGAACACCACCGGCGTCGCGAATCTCATCGCTACAGGGCGGACGTCGCAATTGCCGTCTGCGATAGAGACAGGCGGCAACGTGGGAATGCATCCGATAGAGGATTCGCTCGCTGAACTTGTTTCTTCAGGCGCCATAGAGGAGCGGGTCGCCTACGCGCTTGCGCGCAGCCCCGAAACCCTTCAGCGCCGGTTGTACGGAGAGAACGCATGATGGAAATGAAGATGGACAGAAGAACGCTGCTGGCGTGTCTCGCCGGCGCATTGGCGGCGCTTGCCGCAGGCTGCGCCGATTCGAACGCCCTGCGCGTTGGAAGCTACAACATCCGCACGGGCGGGGCGGACAAGAAAACCCCGAACGCGTGGGCCGAGCGCAGGGAAGACCTCGCCGCGCTCGTCAGAAAAATGGACTTGGACGTGTTCGGCCTCCAGGAAGTGGTGCCGGAGCAGACCGCGTTTCTGTGCGAACGGCTGCCGGAATACGGATACGTGGGCGAATACCGCAACGCGGACCGCGCGAGCGGCGAGGCGTCGCCCGTGTACTACCGCAAGGACAGGTTCGAAATGCTGAAAAGCGGTACGTTCTGGCTTTCCGAAACGCCGGACGTCCCCGGATTGAAAGGTTGGGGCGCGGCGTGCCCCAGGGTGTGCTCCTACGCGATACTGCGCGACAAACGCACCGGCGGCAAGTTCTGCTTTGCCAACACCCACACCGACCACGTGAGCGCTCTTGCGCGAGAGAAGGGCATGATGCTTATCCTCGAACGCATGAAGGAATTCGGGGAAGGCGCGCCGATAGTGTTCACGGGCGACCACAACTGCCGGGAGACGGACGCGCCTGCGATTGCGGTGTCCGGCGTGCTGGCCAATGCGCTGTACGCGAGCGAGACGCTGCCCAAGGGCAGCTGGCGCACGTTCAACGGATGGAGCTGGAAAGAGCGCGAAGTTTCGACCGCCGCCGCGCTCGCCGTCGCGCCGGGTGTCCGCAACGCGATTTCCGGCTCGCCGGACGGCACGGGCCGCAAGCCGGAGGAGTATGGAGCGCGCATTGACTATATTTACGTGACGCCGGGAACGCGGGTGCTTGGCTACGAAACGGTCGATTCGCCTCGCCCGGGAACGAAGCTGTATCCGTCGGACCATTTCCCGGTTGTCGCGACGATAGAGTTCTGACGCGTCAGACTTCGAGGCCGCGGATCTCCGGTTCCAGGGCAATCCCGAACCGGTCGCGCACCCGCGCCGCCATGAGGCGCGCGAGGGCGAGGATGTCCGAAGACGTGCAGCCTTCTTCTGCCACGATTACGTTCGCATGCTCCTGCCATACGGCGGCCCCGCCGACGCGCAGGAATTTGCATCCGGCCTCGTCGAGCAACTTGCCGGCCAATGCTCCCGGAGGATTCTTGAACACGCTGCCGCACGTGCGCGGCGGAAAACGCTTGCGTTGCGCAAGGTAGCGCGACGGTGAACCTGTTGCGCCGCCGGCCGGTTTGAGCGTCACGGACGTTATCAGCCCGGGGATTGCGGAACTCCTGTACGCGAAACCGCATTCGCGGGCGGGGATCGTGCGCGCGCTTCCGTCCGCCAGGACCACATCCACGGATTCCACGTGGTTGCCGAACGAATCGCCGAACGCGCCGGCGTTCATTTTCGTCCAGCCGCCCACCGTGCCCGGGATTCCGGCCATGAAGGCTAGTTCCGGGTGGTCGGCTAGAAGGGCGGCGCCGGGGCGGGACGCGGGGCATCCCGGCGGAGCCGTCACGATCTCCACGTCGGTCGCGCAGTCGCTGAACCAGGTGTTCGATCCCATGCCGACTATCACCTTGCCGCCGCCGCCGCACGTCTTGCCGCCCGTCCGGAAAAACGAACGCGGCGCAAGCGGCGTCCATTCGCGGGCCTGGAACGTGGAGTCCCTCATTTCGGACACGACCCGCGGCACCAGGTCGATGATGCTTCCGGCGCCGAGGAGCATGAGGACGTCTCCGGGGCGAGCCGACAGGAAAAGGTGCTTCCATCCCTCTTCCGGCGAACGGGCCAGCATCGCGTTCAGCCGCAGTTCGCGGAATGCGGCGTAGAGGTCGGCGATGTCGCCGCCGGGAATCGGTTCCTCGAACGCGGGATAGACCGGGGCGAGCACCGTTTCGTCCGCTTCCGCGAATGCGGGCGGAAATTCGCTGCGTAGGGCCTTCGTACGCGAATAGCGGTGCGGCTGGAACAAGACGCGGACGCGCCCCGGCCCGAGCGCGCGCGCCATGCCGATCGCGCATTTCAGTTCCGCCGGATGGTGCGCATAGTCGGTGTACACGCGGACGCCGCCGGATTCGGCCACCAGTTCGAAGCGGCGGTCGGGAAGGGCGGACAAGGCGTCTGGAAGGGCGGCGGCGATTTGTTCGCGACCGAAGCCGCGCTCCAGCGCGACCGCGATCGCGGCGAGGGCGTTGAGGACGTTGTGGCGCCCGAGGACGGGCAGGTCCGGCCAGTCGGCGGCGTTTACCTGCGCGTCCGGCGAGAAGCCGAAAGTGACGAGTTTCGGCGGACGCGCTTCGCGGGCTAGCGCAAGAGCCTTCGGATGGTCGGCGCAGACTACGACGACGCCGGACGTCTGGCGTATCGCGGTGCGGTAGCAGTCGAAGTAGTCCTCTTTCGACTTGAAGTGCTCCAGATGGTCGAAGTCCACGGCGTTCAGCACGAGCGTGCGCGGACGGTACAGCGCGAGGGTGCCGTCCGACTCGTCGGCCTCCACGACGAGCGGGCCTTTCCCCGTTCCGGCGACGGGCATGGTTCCAGTTTCTCCGCCGATGCACCAGGACGGATCGGCGCCGAGGTTCCGGAGCAGGCGGGCCGTGAAAGTGGCGGTCGTCGTTTTCCCGTGCGTGCCGCAGACGGCGACGCCGTCGGCGGCGTTCACGAGGGACGCGAGCACTTCGCCGCGCCGGCGGACCGGCAATCCTGCGGCGCGCGCGGCCGCGAGTTCGGGGCTGCCGGGCGGGACGGCGGGAGTGATCACGAGTTCGCCGACGGAATTTTCAATGTGCGCGGCGGAGTGTCCGGCGGAAACGGGGATGCCGTTCTTCTCCAGCCACTTGGTTCTCGGCGTGGCGTAAAGATCGCAGCCGGAGACTTCGCGGCCTTCCGCTTTCAACAGAAAGGCGACGCCAGCCATGCCGACGCCGCCTATACCCATGAAATGTACGCCTGTCATGCCAGAATGGGCGTACCGCGTTTCACGAACTGGATTGCCATGCCGAAAGGATCGCGCAGCATCGTCATGTCGAAACCGGGCTTGTGCACGGTTTCGAGCAGAGTGGCGCCCGCGGCGACCAAGCGGGCTGCCTCGGCATCCACGTCGTCCGCGAGGAATGCGATATGCATCGAAAGCGGATCCATGTGCGCCCAATCAGGAATCGGTGCGGCGTCGTTGCGGTAGAATTCCAGAGCCGTATGTCCAGAAGAATCCACGATGAACGCCGGGTGAACCTGTTTGAAGCCCAGGTTCGCGCACCACCAGTCCATGAGCTTTTGGGGCTCCGCGACGTTGTAGCCGACGTGTTCCAGTTTCATGACGTTCAGCCTTCCGCTTCGAGAGCGGCGTCGACTTCGTCGGTGGTTTCCATGTTCGTGTATACGTCCTGGACGTCCTCGAGATCTTCGAGCATGTCCACGAACTTGTTGATGGCTTTCGCCACGGCCACGTCGCTCACGGGAGCGGTCATGTTGGGGATGAGGCCGACGGAGGAATTTTCCTCATCTACGTTGATGCCGGCGGCCTTTATGCCTTCCATGACGGTGGTGAAATCGTTCGGCTGGCACTTGACCGTGAAGCCGCCATCTTCGGAGAGCACGTCTTCGGCGCCCACGTCGAGCGCGACTTCGGTCACCTTGTCTTCGTCCACGCCGTCGGCGGCGGGAATCATGATCTGGCCCATGCGGTCGAAGAGGCGGCCCGCCGAACCCTGCTTGGCGAATTCCGTGCCGTTCTTCTTGAACACGTTGCCCACTTCGGCGGCGGCGCGGTTCTTGTTGTCCGTCAGCACGTTGACGACGATCGCGATGCCGCCTTTGATTCCTTCATACGTCGCGTCCACGAGCGCGGCGGATTCCAGCTCGCCCGTTCCCTTCTTGATGGCGCGGTCGATGTTGTCGTTCGGCATCTGCGCGGCCTTGGCCTTCGCGATGAGCGTGCGGAGGGTGGGGTTGGTGTTGGGATCGCCGCCTTTCGCCTTTACGACGATGGTGATTTCCTTGCCGAGCTTCGAGAAGATTTTGCCCTTCTTCGCGTCGGCTGCGCCTTTCGCGCGCTTGATTGTAGCCCAATGGCTGTGACCGGACATGTCGTTGTTCCTTTTCCTTTTATTGTGAAATCGATAGGAAGTAGTTTACCAAAACGCGGCGGCCATGGCAAGCGTTTTCGCCGCTTCCGTCGCACTTGGCGTCGGCACGGCATTCCCGGCATGTAATTTCGCTCTAGTGCAGTGAGAAAATATGATATAATAGCCGCATCTGGAAAGAGGTGTTTATGAAACTAGATCCAACAAAGATGAAAGACTGGGAAATCGCCGAAGCGGCGGAGGCCACGCTGCGCCCGGC
>JAFPNP010000241.1 GCA_017411125.1 Kiritimatiellia bacterium | reverse complement strand
GTCGATGTTCACGCCCTGCGCGTATGCGCCGGTCGGAGCGTAGACGACGTCCGCGGCCTTCGCGCGCGCCGCACGTGCCGCGCGCGGCGCGGTCGAGAGCTTCTGGCGCGGCTTCATCTCGTCCGCGTCAGGCGGCGTAAGGCCGATCTCGGGCGTACCCTTGATGGCGCCCATCGCGTCGGCGAGCGTGTAGCCGATCCCGTCCGGATCGTTTCCGTTGGCGTCGGCAAGTTCGGCGTAGAATACGCCGTTCGTGTCGATCGGGACGCGCATCGTCCGCGCCCAGAGCGCCGTATCCGGCGCCTTCGAGTCGTAGAGGCGGAACGTCATCTCCAGCGAAGTGGCGCGATCGTACCCACCCGTCCGCCGCAGCACCCCGCGATACGTCAGCACCTGCGGCACGTCCGCAAGGGACGAAAGGGACAGCAGGGGCAACAGGGGCAACAGCGACAGCAGGGGCAACTTGCATGTTTTTTTCATTGTTCTACCTTTCAATTGGGAGTTGGTATTGGCAATTGGCAACATTCTCACATTGGCAACATTCATGGCTCCAGCTCCCTCGCCTTGAAGACTCGCTTGAGCGTGAAGGTGCCAACCGACTTGATGGGCTTGTTCGCGATGAGCCCCATCACCTCCCAGGTCACGAAGCCGGAGGTCATCTCCTCGGCGTTGTACTGGAAATTGGCCGGAAGATTGCGGTTGCCCTGCTCGTGCCAGGAGAAGTCGAGGCGGTTCGAGATGCTCCAGAGCTCGGGCTTGACCGGATTCTTGTAGTTCTCGAAGTCATCGCCCGAAGGAGCGGCGTGCTCGTAGTCCGCAGTCTTGCCGTCGTGGTCCGGATGCCAGGCGTGGCGGAACGGATTGTCTCGCGCCATCGGGGCGATTGTCCACGAAAAGCTCGCGGTATCGCCGAACGCAGAGCCGTCCGTCGCCGCGACCGCGGGCGTATCGACGCTCATCATCACCGTCGAAAGGCGCATTGGCTTCGCAACATCCGCCGGCACGTTCGCAAACTCCTTGAAGAGTCGCGCCGTGCCGTTCGTGTCGACGCCGAACGCGGCGCGCTGCAGAAGCGTGCACTTGCCGTCCGCATCCACGTGCACCAAGACGTTCATCTTCAACTTTCCTCCGGCCTTCACGGGCGTCGGAAGCTCGTCGTCGATGCCGGAAACATGCGTAAACTCGATTGCGCCGGCCCAAAGCCCGGTCGGATAGGCGACGGCATCCTGCGGCACGGCCGCCACGGCGACCGGCACGCGCACGCGCATCTTGCTGGCGCCGAGGTCCTCGATCGCCAGAATCGCGCCATATTCAGTCCCCGCCGCGAGCTGCGAACGGTCGAGGCTGAAAACCTGCTCGACGACTTCGTCCGGAGCGAGCAAAACCTCCCAAGACGCCGATTCGGACACGTTCGTCCACCCCAGTGCGCTGATCGCATCGACGCGAGGAAGGCGGCGGGAGATGGGCGGAGGCGTCTCGCCGGACACCGCGCGTTCCATCGTGAAACGGAACACGTGGTTCGTCGTGCCGCAGTTCACGACCTTGACGGAAGCGTAGTTCGCCCCCGAGCCGAACGCCACGGCGGCGGCGCCCTGCACGCCGATCACGCCCGGCCATTCGCCGGAAACGGTCGAGGTGAGCGCATACGCCCTGCCGCTCACGAGCGGCGTCTGCTTTCCGAATGCGGACTGCTCCGCGTTCTTCAGCACGGGCGCATTCTCGTCGGTGCCGCCGATCGAGTAGATCGCCCGTCCCGCCTTGATCAGCCCGAACGGTCCTTCGCCGAAGTAGTTCTGGATGGAGACGTTTCCGCTGGCGGACGAAACGCCCACCAGATTGAAGTATTCGTTCGTCTCGGACGACGACACCTTGCGCCATGTCGTCTTCGGCACGGCCGGCACGCCGGTGAACCCGATCGTCGCCGCGTTCGTGGCGAACAGAAGGAACGTGTTGCCGCCCACGATCGACTTGAGCGCCGAGGTGGTTTCGCCGCGGCTCCACTGCAGGAAGGAAATCGGCGCCTGCACTTTCTCCTCGCCGCTGGCGTCATACTGCGCGGTCGAGGAATCGGCGTCGCTGCGGTAGGCCGCAGCCGCGACGACCGGCGTATCGCGGAAGAAGTCCTCGCACAGCGAATTGGTCGGCGTGGACTCGATGTACACTGCGTTCCACCCCTCGGACAGTTTCAGCGTCTCGCTCACTTGCGGCAAGGCGAAGGACGCGAAAGGAAGAACGCACGAAAGAGACAGAACAAATGCGACGGACGTATTTTTGGAAACGGCTTTCATGGCTTTCCTTTCTTACTTGGCTTCCAGCTTGAAGAACTCGCCGGACGCGCCGCCGACAGGCGTGATGAAGATTTCGGTCTCGCCGGGCTCGCCGTCGGCGTCGGCAGCCATGACCTGTTCGAGTTCCGCGCCGTCGGCGCTCTTGCGCACGCGCTTCTTCGCCCAGGCGGGCTTGACGAGCGTGTTCGCGGAAGATACGGCGTAGACGTGCCCGCCGACGTGCTCGAACTTGAGCGAAATCTTGCCGTCCTTCGGGCTGAACGCCGTTATGCGAAGGAAGTCCGACGGATCGAACGGATTCGTCCCGGCAAG
>JAFPNP010000240.1 GCA_017411125.1 Kiritimatiellia bacterium | reverse complement strand
ATCTGCTATCTGCTGTTTGCAGGATTAGTTGTCTCTATCGTGAATGTATGCGCCGTTCTGGCAGCAAGGCTTATCCGGCTGCTGAGCACGAGCGAAAGCATGACTGCCGGCGGTGTATTGGGTAAATCATCATATTAGAACTTGCCGGGAATCTGACGGCAGGCGAAAACAACTAAACCGTGGGCACGTTTTTACCAAACCGTGGGCACGTTTTTACTAAACCGTGGGCACGTTTTTACTAAACCGTGGGCACGTTTTTGCCAAACCGTGGGCACGTTTTTGCCAAACCGTGGGCACGTTTTTGTTAAACCGTGGGCACGTTTTTGCCAAACCGTGGGCACGCTTTTGCCATACCCCCTATACTGCATGTTTATCAAGACCAAGCCCGTCTTGAAAAGCGAATGCGCATTGGCTATTGACATCCCGCAAAATGGATAGTATCATATTACGCCTAAGGCAAAAAAGGATAGAAAAATCATGACGATCAAACTCATTACCGGCGTCGCCGTAGCGGCGCTTCTGTGCGCGGGATGCGACAACGGCAAAAAGAACGGCGCTGCCGACAAGGCCGGCACCCCAGCTTCCGCAAACGCCCCGGCCGCTCCAGTTCCGGCGCCGGCAGACCCAAAAGAGGTGATGGTGACTGTAGGCGACAAGAAACTCACCCGCGGAGAATTGGATGCGGAAGTCGAAAAAATAATCAACGGACAGCTTGCAAACGTTCCGCCGGAACACCGCTCAAAAATCTCCAAAGAGGAGATCGAATACGCGAAAACGCGCATGCGCCGCCAGATTGCGGAAACTTTCGTCCAGAAGACCGTATTGCTCAAGGAAGCCGACGCCAAGAAGATCTCGGTTTCCGACGAGGAGATGAAGAAGCAGCGCGAAGATTTCATGAAAAACGTCTCGGCGCACGCAGCGCCCGGCAAAAAAGCGAAGACGTTCGAAGAGTTCGCCGCCGACTATCCGCTCGGCAAAGACCGCTTCATGGAGGAGTTCAAGGACAAAGCCCGTATCGACAAGCTCATCGACCAGGAGGTGAAGGACAAGATCAAGGTCGATCCGGAAGCGCTCAAGGCCGAATACGCAAGCATCGTATCCAACATCACGAAGCGCGCGCAGGCTCCCCAGCCTGAAAAGGTACAGGCCTCCCACATCCTCATCAAGACGGGCAACGGCAAGACGGACGATGCCGCCAAGAAGGAGATAGACGCGCTCCACGCCCAGCTCAAGGGGCTTTCGGGCGACGCGCTCAAGGCGAAGTTCGCCGAAATCGCAAAAGAAAAATCCGACTGCCCTTCCAAAGCCAAAGGCGGCGACCTCGGCGAGTTCGGCCACGGGCAGATGGTGGCCGAGTTCGACAAGGCCGCTTTCGGCCTCAAGGTCGGCGCATTGTCAGAGCCGGTAAAGACGCAGTTCGGCTGGCATCTCATCCTCAAGACAAAGGCTCTTCCTGCGAAAACGCCGACCGCCGCAGACGTCGAAAAGACCGTCGCGGAACAGAAACCGAAACTCGCAGACGTCGAGAACGGCATGAAGGAACGCCAGTTCCAGCAGCAGCTTCGTGCATACATCGAGGGGCTTCAGGAAAAAGGCAACGTGACCCGTCCCGGCTTCCCGCAGCCGCCCGCCCGCCCGAAGAAAAGCATCGAATCAAAGCCTGTGGAGCTGAAGGCCGCGCCTAAAAAGGCCGCGCCCGCTCCGGCTCAGGCGAAAGCGGCTACGGCAAAGGCCGCCCCCGCTCCGGCAAAGGCCGCTAAGTGACGACAAGACGCACGAGCGTCCGCCGCACATCCGGCGGACGCTCGATGTGATATGAAAGAAAGGCGCCGAGAAACCTCACGGCGTCTTTCTTTTCGTCCAGGCTCACGTCAGGCGCGTCGGGACGCCGCATAGCGGCCACGGTGCGCGGAGCGAGACGCACGATGCGCTCGCCGGCGCCGCAACGGCCGCTGTCAAGTCCGAAAGGCGTCCACGGTTCGCGCGAATCAAGACCGGAAAAGTCCGGCGCGAGTCCGGCCAGTTCCAAAAGCCCCATTTCAAGACGTATGAGGCGCGTCAAGTGCGGAACATCCGGCGCCGGCGCGAGAAATGCGTCAAGAAAGTCGAACCAGACGGCGGATTCGGAGCCGGGCGGGGCAAAGTCGCGCACGAGGTCTGCGGCATAACCGGCAAGCGCCGTCGCGCGCCAGTCTCCGCGCAAGTGTTCGCGCAGTTCCACGGGCGACGCCTCGCGCAGTGCGTGCAGATCGCCGGATGCGCGCGCATAGTATAGAAGATCGCAAAGATAGAAGAGGTCGTACTGCCCCAGAAACGCGCTCTTGGGCCGCACTGCACCCTTCACGAGCGTCGCAACCGTACCATGGGGAGTGAGCCACGTCACCACGTGGCTGGTGCGCGACCAGGGGCGGATCGAAAGCACGATGCCCCTGGTCTTGACGATTTCTCCCGCCATTGTCCGACTTCCCGCCGAAGCGTCAGCAGCCGGCGGCCTTGCGGCAGAAGTCGTTGCAGAGAGCGACCTCCTTCACGGCGTCGGACCCCTTCGGGATGGCGTACTCCAGTTCTATGTCGCAGTACGGCGACCAGCCCTTCTTCTGCAGAAACGCCGGAAGCTGCGCGAGGGGCGTGTCGCCCTTGCCGAACGGAAGGTTCTTCGCGCCATTGGCCTTGGTAGTGCGGTCCTTGACGTGGATGGAATAGATCCTGTCGTGGTACTTCTCGATGAAAGCGAGCGGATCGATGAAACGCTTCGCGTCGCCGTTCGTCGCCGCAACGTAGTGGCCGATATCGAAGTTGATGCGCAGATTGGGCGAATAGCCGAGCAGAGGGCCGTCGTAGGTGAGCGCGTCTATCTGCGTGTGGTTGTGGAAGGCGATGTAGACGCCGTGCCTGTCGGCCAGATCGGCGCAGCGGCGCCCGATCGTCTCGTAACTGCGGGGATTGGGGATTTCGCGGGTGATGCACTTGGCGCCCATGGCCTTTGCCACGGCCATGCGGTATTCGTCCTCCTTCGCGTCCTTCCCGCCGATGCCGCCGTACTTGACGATATGGATGGAAACGCCAGCGTCGTCGAACATCTTGCGGAGCGCGGGCAGACGGCCCATGTCGCGCGCGCCGCCGCGCTTGAGATACTCGTCGACGACATCGCCCATGAGTTCGAGCGTGCCGAGACCGTCCTCGACCGCGTATTTCACGATGTCCTCGGCGAGTTTGCGCTTCATAGAGCGGTAGCTGTACGTGATGCAGCCGACCTCGACGCCGTTGTACCACGAACGGCTCTTGGCCGTTTTTCCGCAGCACGTTGAGCATCCCGTGCAGGCGACTGCCGCCGATGCGAGGCCGAGGCCGATGAAATTTCTTCTTCCCAGTTCCATTGCTGTTTCCTTTCGCTTGGTTTTGCGTTTTACGAAATAGTGATTTCCGCGCCGTGGAACAGAAAATTGCCGCCCACGACATATTCCATCGCCGTCGGAGAAAAACGATCCTGCACGTCGATGTGCAGATGCCCGGCCAGAATGCCCTTCAGCGACTTCAGCGATTTCAGGTACGCGACGAAATTCTTCGTCGTCGGATCGCGATATCCCTCCCTCCAGGATTTCGCGTCGGGCACCGCCTTCAGCACGTTCCGCCTCCAGAACTTGGTCGCCGCCCTGTATATCGTCGGAGTGCTGAACGGGCAGTGCATGCACAAGATTACCGGGAGTCCCTTCTTCGCCTCGGCCTCGAAGCGTCCGGCCTGCTCCGCCGTCACGGCGCCATACGCATCATCCAGCGTCACGAAGTTCACGCCGTTGACGACGGTGGACGAAAGCGACACGTCGAACGGGTACGCGGCGGCGAGGCGCGAGCGCGTCGCCGTTTTCGCCGCTTCGTCTTCGTTTTTCTGTCCGTGGAAGAACTCGTGGTTGCCGAGCGCCCCGCCCATCGCCTTGCCGCCGATTCCGTAGTATTTCTTCACGAGGTCGAGGTTGGCCTCGCTGAAAGCGTCTATCAGGTCGCCGGTGTGCATCACGTAGTCCACGTGCTGTTTCGCCCACGCCAGCGAATCGCGCAGCGCCTCCTCCTGGCGCCCGCCGAACGTCGTCGTGCGCTTTGCCATGAAGTTCCGCGTCCACTCGCTCTCGTTCGGATACGCGGCGGTTAGGTGCGTGTCGGAGATGTGCAGCACGGAGAACGGCTTGGACGCGCCGGCGTCGATGTGGCGGTACGTCACGGAAAGCCGCTCCCAGCGGCCGCGATTCGGAAACTGCTCCGGGGCGTCCGCGAACGCGGGAAGCCGCGCGGCGGCGAACAGCCCGCCGAACGCCCCGCCGAACGCGCCTATGAAACTTCTTCTCGATGTATCCATTGTCCTGTTCTTCCTCCGGATTGCATTATACACTTTCGCCCTTCCGGGCGCAATGCAATTCGCAGTACGGGGCGATGGGGCATCCGGCGCAGTCCGGATTGCGCGGATGGCAGCGCGTCTGGCCGAACGACACCAGATGCGAATTCCACGTCTTCCAGTAGCGCACCGGAAGGATTTCGCGCAAAGCCATCTCGGTGTCGAACGGCGTTTTCGTGCGGATGAGTCCGAGGCGGTTCGTGATGCGATGTACATGGACGTCGACGCAGATCGCGGGAAGATCGAAGCCCACGGCGACGGTGAGGTTGGCCGTCTTGCGTCCGACGCCCGGCAGCTCGCACAATTCCTCCACCGTGTTCGGCAGCGCACCGCCGAACTTCTCGCGCAGCACTCCGGGCAGGGCGTGCAGGTGGCGCGCCTTGTCGCGGTAGAATCCGACTGGGAAAATCAATTTCTCAAGCTGTGGCACTGGGATTCGCTCCAGCGCGTCCGGAGTGGCCGTCCCGCCCATTTCCGCGAACAGGCGTCGGACGGCGCCTGCCGTGCAGGCATCTTTCGTGCGCGCGCTGAGGATTGTGCCCACGAGCACGCAGAACGGATCGTGCGTCTGCGCCTGGATCAACTCGATGATCGGCGCATCGTGCGCCTTGAACTCTTTTTTAAGCAGGCGGTTCACCGCCGGTATGTCCTGTGGCGTCATATCAAGCAAACTTTCCTAGAACTCGTAAAGCGCGCTGGGCGAATCCTGGTCGAGCGCGGCGAGGGTCACGGGGCGGCCAAGCTCCGCCAACGCCGGCTGCATCGCCTCGAGCGCGAGATATGGCGCGTTGCACTGGCGCGACAGGTGCGCAAGCAGCAACGTCTTCAGCCGGGAAGGCCGCACTTCGCGCACGAGCTCAGCCGCATCGCCGTTCGAAAGATGTCCGCACCGTCCGGCAATCCGCTGCTTCAGCGACGCCGGACGGTCCGACATCCTCAGCAGCACGGGGTCGTGGTTGGATTCAAGCACCGCGCACGTGGCGCGGGCAAGCGCGTCGCGAACGCCGAACGTCGCCGCGCCCATGTCCGTGCCGACGAACAACGCGCCGTCGCCGTCGTCGAAAAGGTAGCCGACAGGATCCGCCGCGTCGTGCGGAATCGAAAACGACGTGACCGTGAAGTCGCCGACCGCAAACGACTCCGCCGTCTCGAACAAGTTCCATCCGTCGTCCACTCCGGTCAAAGCGGCGATTGCGTCCGCCGTGTTGCCATTCGCGTAAAGCGGAACGCACGGATGGCGCTTGCGGAACGTGGCGATTCCTTTGCAATGGTCTGAATGGTCATGCGTGAAGAACAGTCCGGCCGCGTCGTCCGGCGACACGCCGCACGAAGCCATGCGCCGCTCCAGCTCTCTGCACGAAAAACCGCAGTCCACCAGCAACAGCGTGCCGCCGGATCTCACTGCGAGCGAATTGCCCTGCGACCCGCTTCCGAAAACGCGCAGCCTCATTCCGCCTGGTGGATGCGCTCGTTCGCCTTGGCGACCTTGGCGCGAAGCGTCTCTTTGTGCGCACGGTACTTCTCGCGCAGCGAAGCGTCCGCCGTTCCGAGAATCTGCACTGCGAGCAGAGCCGCGTTCACAGGCCCCGCGCTGCCGCAGGCGACAGTCGCCACAGGCACGCCGGACGGCATCTGCACCGTCGCGTACAGGGCGTCAAGCCCGTTCAACGCGCCGCCCGCGACCGGGATGCCGATCACGGGAAGCACCGTTCCGGCGGCAAGCACTCCGCCAAGGTGCGCCGCGCCTCCGGCTGCCGCGACGACGACCTTTATGCCGCGTTCTTCCGCCGTCTTCGCGTAGTCGAGCGCCACGTCGGGCGTTCGGTGCGCGCTTATCACTCGCGTCTCGTAAGGCACGCCGAACGAATCGAGCGTGTCGCACGCCTTCTTGACGAGCGGCCAGTCGCTGTCGCTGCCCATGACGATTCCGACGAGCGGGTTCTTCGAGTCCATGTCAAATTCTCCTTTGGTTTCAATTAATTGCGTTCAAATGCGCGGTGCGCGATGTCGGAGCGGTGGAACGCCTTGTCGAAAGATATTTTTCCGACTGCCGCATAGGCGGCGTCCACGGCCTCGCGCAGGGTGGAGCCCGTGCCGGTCACCGAAAGGACGCGTCCGCCCGACGTCGCGATTCTTCCACCATCGGCCTTCGTCCCGCAGTGGAACACGATCACGCCGGGAAGCTTCGCCGCAGCATCCAACCCCGTTATCTCCTTGCCCTTCTCGTATGAACCGGGATAGCCGCCGGACGCCACGATCACGGTCGCCGCCGCGCCCGGTTTCACCACGACGTCCGAATCGGCGAGCCGCCCTTCCGCGCAGTGCATGAGCGCCGTCGCGAAGTCGCCGCCGATACGCGGCAGAACGGCCTCCGTCTCAGGGTCGCCAAAACGCGCGTTGAACTCAACGACGTTCACGGCGCTTCCGCTGAGCGCCGTCTTCCCGCCGGGCGGCGTCACCATCAATCCGGCATAGAGGACGCCGCGGTAGGTTATGCCGCGCTTCTTCAGTTCCCGGACTACGGGCAGGATTATCTTTTCCTTTATATAAGGAAGCATCTCGTCCGTCACGACGGGCGCGGGCGAGTACGCGCCCATGCCGCCCGTGTTCGGCCCCTTGTCGCCGTTGAACACGCGCTTGTGGTCCTGCGAACCAGGCAGAAGCACGGCGTGTTCTCCGTCCACAAGCGCGAGAATCGAGCACTCCTCGCCGTGCAGGAACTCCTCTACCAGCACCTCCGCGCCGGCGGCGCCGAACTTGTTGCCGACAAGCATGTCGTCTATGGCCGCCTCGGCCTGCGCCGTCGTCTCGGCCACGACGACGCCCTTCCCGGCCGCAAGGCCGTCCGCCTTTATGACTACGGGCAGTCCATACTCAGGCAACGCGGCTTTCGCCGCCGCCGCGTCCGTGAACATCCGCGCGCGCCCTGTCGGCACGCCCGCGGCGTCCATTACCTCCTTCGCGAAACGCTTGGAGCCCTCCATGCGCGCCCCGGCCGCGACGGGCCCGAACGCCTTGACGCCGATTTTCTCCAGCGCGTCCACAAGTCCCTTGCAAAGCGGCGCTTCCGGCCCTACAACCACGAGGTCGGGACGATTCGCCTCCGCCCAAGCCACGATGCCGGCAACGTCCTCCGCGCCGACGGGCAGGTTCCCGGCGAGCGCCGCCGTGCCCGCGTTGCCCGGAGCACAGTAAAGCTCGTGCCTGGCCTCGTCCTGTGCGAGACGCCACGTGATTGCGTGTTCGCGTCCGCCGCTGCCCACTATCAAAATCTTCATGTTTTGCTCCAGGTTCCGCCACCGTCGCAGGAGGGGCGATCCGCCGCCCGCCTTGTCTGTTTCCTTCGACGCGACAACGGGAATTATACCACAATTCCACCCGGAATTGCTACCACTTATCGCGTCTGCGGTGTATCGCCGGGCGGGAAATGGGAAAGAATCTAGTGGAGTTGGGAAAAAGGATGTGTCTCGGGAAAAATGAAGACCCCGTTGAGGTGTGTTTCAACGGGGTTTGAATGGGTTTGAACTGGGGCTGAAAAGTCATTGGATATTGACTCGCACGGTGCGGATGGTTGGGGACGGGATGGGGCAGGTGGCCAGTTGGATGCCCATCAGGACGTAGCCGACATCCATGTTGAAGGCAAGCGGGACCGTGCCTGATGTGGCATT
>JAFPNP010000239.1 GCA_017411125.1 Kiritimatiellia bacterium | reverse complement strand
GTCGAGGGCCTTGCGCAGCGCATCGTGCGCGGCGACGTGCCCGAAGGACTGAAAGACCGCACGGTCTTTTCGCTCGACATGACCGCCCTGATGGCCGGTGCGCAGTATCGCGGCCAGTTCGAGGAACGTCTGAAGGCCGTCCTCAACGAGATACGGTCCGCGAACGGGCGCATCATCCTGTTCATCGACGAGATCCATACCATCGTCGGCGCCGGCAAGACGGAAGGCTCCACGGACGCGGGCAACATGCTAAAGCCCATGCTCGCGCGCGGCGAACTGCACTGCGTGGGCGCGACGACGCTCGACGAATACCGCAAGTACATGGAAAAGGACGCCGCGCTCGAACGCCGCTTCCAGCCCGTGCAGGTGGATCCGCCTAGCGAAGAGGACTCGATCTCTATCTTGCGCGGACTTAAGGAGCGTTTCGAGAAGTACCACAACGTACACATTCAGGACGCCGCGCTCGTGTCGAGCGTGGTGTTGTCGAGCCGCTACATACAGGACCGCTTCCTGCCGGACAAGGCCATCGACCTCCTCGACGAGGCTTGCGCCTCGATCCGCACGGAGATGGATTCGCTCCCTGCCGAGCTGGACGAGGCCACGCGCCACGTGCGCCGTCTCGAGATCGAAGAGATCGCCCTCGCCAAGGAGAAGGACGACGCTTCGAAACGTCGTCTGGAGGAACTGCGCCGCGAACTGGCGGAACTGAAGGCGAAGGCGGACGCGATGACCGCGCGCTGGAAGAACGAGAAGTTCGCGCTGGAGGACGTCAAACGCGTCCGCGCAGACCTCGACGCCGCGCGGCTCAAGTACGACGCCGCGCTTTCCGCAGGCGACAACGAGAAGGCCGCACGGCTGAAGTACGGCGAAATCCCCGCGCTCGAGAAGAAACTGCGCGAGCACGAGGAGGCCATACACGCCAAGGACGGCGCCGCGTTGCTGCGCGAGGAGGTGACGGCGGACGAGATCGCCGAAGTCGTGAGCCGCTGGAGCGGCGTGCCCGTGACTAAACTGCTGGAGGGCGAGCGCGAGAAGCTGCTCAAGCTCGGCGACGCGCTGCACGAGCGCGTGGTCGGGCAGGACGAGGCGGTGGAGGCCGTTGCCGACGCAGTGCTGCGTTCGCGCGCCGGCGTCAAGAGCCGCCAGCGTCCGGTCGGCGCGTTCCTCTTCCTCGGCCCGACGGGCGTGGGCAAGACGGAACTCGCAAAGACGCTTGCTGCGGAGCTGTTCGACGACGAATCGAACATGGTTCGCATCGACATGAGCGAGTACATGGAAAAACACGCCGTCTCGCGCCTTGTCGGTGCACCTCCCGGATACGTCGGCTACGACGAGGGCGGGCAGCTCACCGAGGCCGTTCGCCGCAAACCGTATTCCGTAGTGCTGCTCGACGAAATCGAGAAAGCCCATCCGGACGTGTTCAACATTCTCCTGCAGGTTCTGGACGACGGACGCCTTACTGATTCTCACGGACGCACCGTCAGCTTCAGGAACGCCGTCGTGATAATGACGTCCAACGCGCCGCGCGACGCGCTGAAGACGATCTTCCGCCCGGAGTTCCTGAACCGTCTGGACGAGATACTGGAGTTCAAGCCGCTCGCGAAGGACCAGATCAAGGCAATCGTAAAGCTTCAGCTCAAGGACTTCGCGAAACGCCTTGCGGACCAGGAACTCGGCTTGGAGGTGGACGAGGCGGCGCTCGACCAGCTGGCGAAGGACGGCTACGATCCGGCTTACGGTGCGCGTCCGGTGAAACGCGCCATACAGCGCGGCATCGAGACGCCCGTGGCTCGTGCGATCGTGGCCGGGAAGTACCCGCCGAAATCGACGGTGAAGGTCACGGCCTCCGGCGGCGTCCTTTCGCTGGCGTGACGGTGCGCCGTCACGCCACGTCCCAGCTGCGGTCGACGCGGCGCATGGCGTCCGGCGGCGGCGTGAAGCGGCGCGGCGACGGACGCGCGGTAACCCAAAGCCCGTCGAGCCGGAAAGTGGCGAACTGTTCGCCCTTTGCATCCGTGAGGATTCCGCCGTCTTCGGCGGCAGGCTTGGTGAGCGAGATGAAAAGCGGGGTGGTCTGCGCTTCGAGGCACTCTACCGGGAACGGGCTGGATGCAAGGAAATGCAGGTTGTCCCGTCCGTTTTCCGGCGACGCCACGGCGCGGCGCACGCCGAGTTCGGCCAGTTGCGCGATGGCTGCGCGGTTGAAAGCGTAGAGCGTCCAGTCCGCCGTCACATCCTCCACGCCAGCCTGGCGCAATATGCGCAGCGTCGCCAGATCGCTCGCTTCCCACTTTGCGAAGCCCGCGCGGAGAAGGTGTTTCACCGCCGTGCGCATGCCGTTCACGTCGCGTTCGTGCGTGAACACGGGAAGGGCGATGCGAAGCGGCATCCCTGCGAATGGCGCGAGGGCGGCTTCGGCTTCGCGGCCCGTGCGGCGTCCGAGCGCAAGGACGATTTCGCCGTACCGCGCCGCGTCTTCCGGCGGCGGCTGGTCCAGGCGTTGTTTCAGCACGATGTCGAAATCAGGACGCGTCGGAATGGCGGATGGCAAATTGACGACAAGCGCCAGCTCGACCTTTTGCTTGTGCGCGGCGGCGCGTGTTTCGTCGAGCCGTTCCACCAGCCGTCGCCGGGCGTCGTTCAGTATCGAGGCTGGCGCGAAAAGCCTGTCCGGATCCACAAGCGTCAGGTTGCCAAGCGACCAGTCCGTGCCGCCCATTCGCGAAAGAGCCTTCACGACGGCGGTTTCCGTAGACTGCGGATTCTTGGCGGGAGGCAGAGATGCGGCCACGCGCACGACCGCAGCGCCGGATTGAAGCGAAATGCCGTCCGGCGCGAGCGTCGCGGTTACGTCCACCGGCGTTCCGGCAATCACGTCGGAGGGACGGAAGGACGGTACCGGGAAGCGGCGTTTTACGGCGTTGGACGCGGAACAGTATACCGTCGCGCCGTCGAGAGGCGGAAGGTCTGCGAGGCGGTCTTCGGGAACGAGCACTTCGACGTCCGAACCGGCGGGAACTTCGAACTCCGGCTTGCGCGATATGGCGAGGCGCATTTCCGAAATGCCGAAACCGAACGGCTTTTCGGCGGCGACGCCGAACTGGAGGCCGTCGTGCCTTTCGAGCGCGCGGGACGTGTGGAAGCGGAGCCAAGAACGGCCTTCGCGGTCCTTGGACACGCGCTTGACGATGCCGACCGGAGCGCCTACGTGCCCGAGGGATGACGGATCGATGGGATCGTCCGCCGCGCCGTGGAAGTAGAGCGAAGTCGTGCGGCGCGAAAACACCGTTTCGAGGTCTTCGCGCGTGGTGGCGGCGGAC
>JAFPNP010000238.1 GCA_017411125.1 Kiritimatiellia bacterium | reverse complement strand
TACGGCCTCGACAAGAAGAAGAACGAGAAGATCGCCGTGTACGACTTCGGCGGCGGCACGTTCGACATATCCATCCTCGACATCGGCGACGGCGTGTTCGAGGTCAAGGCCACGAACGGCGACACGCACCTCGGCGGCGACGACCTCGACCAGGCGATCATGAAGTGGCTCATCGCCGACTTCAAGGCGCAGAACGGCATCGACCTCGGCAACGACATGATGGCGCTCCAGCGTCTCAAGGAGGCGGCGGAACAGGCGAAGTGCGCGCTTTCCAGCGCGACGACGTTCGACATCTCCCTGCCGTTCATCACGGCGGACGCGACCGGCCCGAAGCACCTCACCGCGACGCTCACCAAGTCGAAGCTCGAACAGCTCACCGACGATCTCGTGGAGCGCACGACCGGCCCGTGCCGCAGCTGTCTTTCGGACGCGGAGCTGACCGGCGTGGACGAAGTCGTGCTCGTGGGCGGCCAGACGCGCATGCCGCGTCTCCAGGAGCAGGCCAAGAAGCTCTTCGGCAAGGAGCCGCACAAGGGCGTGAACCCCGACGAGGTCGTCGCCATGGGCGCGGCCATTCAAGGCGGCATCCTGAAGGGCGACGTGAAGGACGTTCTGCTGCTCGACGTGACGCCTCTCACTCTCGGCATCGAGACGCTCGGCGGCGTGATGACTCCGCTCATCGAGCGCAACACGACGATTCCCGCGAAGAAGAGCCAGGTGTTCTCCACGGCGGCGGACAACCAGCCGGCCGTGACGATCAGCGTGTTCCAGGGCGACCGCAAGATGGCGCGCGACAACAAGTCGCTCGGCAACTTCAATCTCGACGGCATCCCGCCCGCGCCGCGCGGCGTGCCGCAGATCGAGGTCACGTTCGACCTTGACGCCAACGGCATTCTCAACGTGAGCGCGAAGGATCTCGGCACCGGCAAGGAGCAGAAGATCACCATCACCGCAGCAAGCGGTCTCTCGAAGGACGAAATCGAGAAGATGCGCAAGGACGCTGAACTGCACGCGGCGGAGGACGCCAAGCGCCACGAGGACGTCGAGACGCGCAACAAGGCCGAGAACCTCGCTTTCCAGGTCGAGAAGACGCTCAAGGACAACGGCGACAAGGTTCCTGCCGACAAGAAGGCGCCCGTCGAATCCGCGCTCAACGATTTGAAGGAGGCTTTGAAGGGCCAGGACGTCGCCGCCATCAAGGCGAAGGAAGAGGCGCTCATGAAGGCGATGGAGCCTATCGCGCAGGCGATGTACGCCAACGCGCAGGCCGCCGGCGCGCAGCCGGGCGCAGGCACTCCGCCTCCCGGCGCGGGCACGCCTCCTCCGCAGGGCGACGCAGGTTCGAAGAAAGGCGGCGACGACGTGGTGGACGCAGACTACACCATGAAATGATTTGGTTGCAATCGAGTGCAATCGAAGGCTATCGAATGCAATCGAAGGCTATCGGAACAACAAAAGCAAGAAGGAAACAAGCAAAATGAAGATCAGACCACTCGGTGACCGCGTTCTCGTCGAACCGGTCGAGGAAAAGGAACAGACGGTCGGCGGCATCATCATCCCCGACGCGGCGAAGGAGAAGCCGATCAAGGGCAAGGTACTCGCCATCGGCAAGAAGAAGGACAAGGAAGGCAAGGAACTTCCCTTCGACGTCAAGGTCGGCGACGAGGTGCTGCTGCCGAAGTACGGCGGCACGGAAGTGAAACTGGACGACAAGAAGCTCCAGCTCGTCCGCGAGGAAGACCTCCTCGGCGTTTTGGAGAAATAACAACTCGGAATCTGGAATACTAGGATTCTAGATATTCGGGAAGAGAAAAAGGACATCAATCATGGCAAAGCAGATCAAGTTCGACGCGGAAGCGCGTCAGAAAATCCTCGCCGGCGTCGAGAAACTCAGCGCGGCGGTCACCAGCACGCTCGGCCCGTCCGGCCGCAACGTGATCCTCGACAAGAAGTTTGGTTCGCCGCAGATCACTAAGGACGGCGTCACCGTCGCCAAGGAGATCGAACTGGCGGATCCCTTCGAGAACATGGGCGCCCAGATGGTGCGCGAAGTCGCGTCGAAGACGAACGACGTCGCCGGCGACGGCACGACCACGGCCACGCTGCTCGCGGAGGCCGTCTACCGCGAAGGCCTCAAGAACATCACCGCCGGCGCCAATCCGATGGCTCTCAAGCGCGGCATCGACAAGGCCTCCGAAGCCGTCGTCGACGCCATCGCCAAGCTCTCCAAGAAGGTGAAGGACCCGGCCGAGATCGCCCAGGTCGCCACGCTTTCCGCCAACGGCGAAGAGGAGATCGGCAACATCATCTCCGAGGCGATGGACAAGGTCGGCAAGGATGGCACGATCACGGTCGAGGAGGCGAAGACCCTCGAGACCACGCTCGACGTCGTGGAGGGCATGCAGTTCGACAAGGGCTACCTCTCGCCTTACTTCGTCACCGACCCCGAGGAGATGGAGTGCGTGCTCGAGAACCCCTACATCCTGCTCTTCGAGAAGAAGATCTCGAACCTCCAGGACATGCTGCCGCTCCTCCAGAGCGTCGCCAAGACGGGCCGTCCGCTCATGATCATCGCCGAGGACGTCGAGGGCGAGGCGCTCGCGACGCTCGTGGTGAACAAGCTGCGCGGCACGTTCCAGGTGTGCGCCGTCAAGGCGCCGGGCTTCGGCGACCGCCGGAAGGCGATCCTTGAGGACATCGCGATCC
>JAFPNP010000237.1 GCA_017411125.1 Kiritimatiellia bacterium | reverse complement strand
GCCGCAATTGTGGTATCATACATGGTGTTGCCTTTCTTGTTTGGTGTTTAGCACTTCGTATTATACCGAAGATCGAACTTGAAAAGCAACGCTCTTTCCCTAAAACTGGCTCGAAAACGCACAGGCCTCCGCGACGCCTCGCCAGCAAAGAAAAAATTGGGGAACCTCCAAAGAAACGCGCCAGTTGAAACGGCGGGAATAATATGTTATCATTCTTGTAACCAGCCCATGGCATGTGCGTATACAGGGCAAACGAAACAGACACTTTCAAAAGGAGAACACAAACATGAACATCACCGCGACAAACAACCTACAGGGCATCCAGGCGTTCGACAGGCTCGCCGGCATCCTCAAAACGGATTCCACGGCTCCGGCGGACGCCACCGTCGGCATCAACGGCGACGGCATCACTATTTCCGTAAACGACGGCTCTGGCGCGACGCGCACGATCAAGGTGTCCGTGCCGGATCTCGGAAAGATGGACGGCGTCGTCGATTCCGCCGCGCTGCAGAACATGGCGGACAAGATCGTGGCGCTGGCGAACGAACTCGCCGCCTCCGAAACCGTGGCCAACGACTCCGAATCCGTAAAGGAGCTGGAAGCTGCGATTGCGAAGCTGAAAGAGTCGGCGGCCAACCCGTCGAGCGGCACGACCAACACGTCGAAGGCTCTGTTCGACCTGTTCGCGCTCATGGCGCTGATGGTGGAAGTTTCGCAGAAGCAGCGCGACACTTCCCGCGAAATCCGTCTCGTGGAAAACCAGCAGGTGCAGAACTCCATCAAGCAGCAGGCGGACAACATGCGCTCCGCCGCGCTCATCTCGCTCGGATTCGGCATCGCTTCGGCCGTAGTGTCCGGCGTGATGAGCGGCGTGTCGCTCGGAATGCAGGCGAAGGCGTTCTCGCAGCAGTCGTCCGCCGTGAAAACGATGGATACTCCCGCGCAGAATCTCAAGACCGCGCAGCTCGCCAGCGATCCGCAGGCCGCCCAAGCGAACCTCGAGGCCGTCTCCGCCAAGACGCCGGAGAACATCCGCAATGCCGTAGACCAGAAGTTCAGCGCCGACAGGCTGGACTTCGAGACCGACATCCAGGCCGCCGACGTGCGCTTGAATCAGGCGAACGCGGCGCAGGACACCGCAGGCGCCGAACTCGTGGCGGCAAAGGCCAAGACCAACCCGCCCGCGACGCCGGAGGAGATCAAGCTCGCGACGGACAAGTACGACAGTGCATCCAAAGCTGTTGCAAGCGCCAAGGATAACCGGGCCTCGCTCGAAAAGACTTTCTTCGACAAGCTCGACACCAACATCCGCGCCAACGATGCGGCAATCGCGTCCAAGCAGGACCAGATCGCCACGAAGCAGGCAGACCTGAAGAGCGCGAACGGCGATGCGGCGACCGCGCTGCGGAACGAGATCAACACTCTCAAGAACGACGTGCAAACCCTCAAGCAGGAGAACGCCTACCTCCGCGCCTACACCGCGAAGCAGAAGGCGGACTTCGCATCCGAAACGACGAGAAACAGCGACCTCGTCGCGGCGCAGAACAAGTACGACTTCGCCAAGCGGGAGATGGAACTGAGCGACAAGTTCGCCGGCTCGCAGCAGATGATGAACCGCTGGATGGGCATCCAGCAGCTCTCGATGTCGCTTTCGCAGATGACCAACGCCTCCGGCAACATGATTGGCGAAATGATCAGGGCGAAGGCGACGATGGAAGGCGTGGAACAGGAGCAGCACAGGGAGCAGCTCGACCAGATCAAGGATCTCTTCTCGCAGGCCGAGACCGTGGTCCAGGCCGTCGTGCAGCTCATGCAGGCCGTGCTTTCCGCCGAAAACGAATCGTTGATGGAAGCCATCCGCG
The DNA here is from genome assembly GCA_017411125.1 of Kiritimatiellia bacterium. Taxonomy (GTDB): domain Bacteria; phylum Verrucomicrobiota; class Kiritimatiellia; order RFP12; family UBA1067; genus RUG572. The sequence goes on along the minus strand of JAFPNP010000237.1, from coordinate 4,085 downwards.
CCTGATGCCGAAGCGTCAAGCCTTAACAGCAAGGAGGATACGAAATGGACATTTCACTCAGCAATGCGATCATCGCGGAAACCGCGCAGCAGCGCGCGATGTCGGAAGGAGAACTCGCGGCGGCCGTCAAAACGACGGTCGCCCCCCTGCTCGGCGGGGAGAACGTGCGCGTGGGCGAAACGCTCGTGGGCGACCTGCAGAAACTGCTCGCGCAGATGCAGGCCGAACAGGAAGAAAGAAAGGTGAAACTCGCGCACCAGCAGCTGAGCGCCGTGCTCACCCATCTGTGCGGGCTTGAGAACCTCACCGTGGAGCAGCAGGCGCAGGTGACGCTGATGCAGCTCAAAATAGAGGCGCTGGAGGCTGCCGTGGAACGCGAAACCGTTACCGTTGCGGAGCGCAAGAAAGCCCTCGAAACCAAACGGCGTCTGGAAGAGCAGGCGACGAAGGAGCTGGCGGACGCCGAGAAATCCGGCGACAAGACCGCAATCGCCGCCGCGCAGAAGAAACTTGCCGCGGCGCAGGCCGAAACCGCCGCGCTCAATCTTGAAATCGCCGATCTGGACGCAAAGATCTCCAGCCTGAAAAAGGACGTCACCAAACTCGGAAGCGAAGTGGGCGCCCTTCTCGCCAAGCTCGACTACGCATCGCTCGTTGTCGTGCTTGCGGCGGTCTCGCTTTCCGCGGCACAGGCGACGCCGGCGGATGAAAACCTCAAGAAAGACGAAGAGAACGCCGAGAAAATCCCCACCGCGCTCGACATCGTGCGCGATTCCATCGAAAAAGCCGGGGAAGACATCCGGGAAGAGATCGTCGAAAAGCGCATCGACACGATTTGAACCACGCAACAAAACAAAACAACAAAAAGAAAGGACAAACGAGATGAGCGATACCAACGTAGAACAGACCATCGACAAGGAAATCAGGGAAATCGGGAAAAAGCTGTTCCAGGACGGCGCGACCCTTGGCGAAATCAAGGGCTTCATGCCGGAGGAAATGAACGCCGTGTACCAGATGGGCCTCGGCTTCTACAACACGGGAAGGTACGACGACGCCGAAAAGGTGTTCACGTTCCTGGTGATGTTCGACCATCTGGAACCGAAGTACTGGATGGCCGCAGGCGCCGTGCAGCAGGTCAAGAAGAACTTCGAGAAGGCGAAGGCCGCATACGTGCAGGCCGCCATGCTCGACATCCACAGCCCCAAGCCCCAATACTACGTGGCCGAGTGCTATCTCGCGCTGGGGCAGAAGGAAGACGCGATCGCGTCGCTGGACACCCTTCTCGAATACTGCAACGGCGAAGACGAAACGACAAAGGACTTCCGCGCCAAGGCGATCGAACTGAAGAAGAAAATCGCCGCATGACAAATCCGCGCGCCGTGTAACGTTGCGGGCTTCCGCGCGTAAACAGGGCAAACAGCAAACGGAGGAACAAACAATGAGCGACATGGCAATAGACCCCAACGCGAAAATCCGCATCGCCGATCCGTTCGGAACCGCGCAGCAAAACGTGGCCGGCGGATCGAGCGACGGGAAAGTGAAGGACAAGACGCAGGCGATCGTGCGCGACGTGGCGTCCCTCATCCAGGAGACGATCACCGTCACCACCTCGACCCCCTCGCAGACGAGGGAGACCACGGGCGCGAGCGCCAAGACCGGCGTCCCAGTGCTGGACGACCCCGAAGACCTCAAGGCCATACAGCAGGACCTTGAAAGGCTCGTCGCGTTCCTGCAGCTGGACAACGACCAGCGCCAGAGCGAGCTCGCCCGCTCCCGCATCGACAGTCTCCAGAGCAGAATAGACAAGCAGCACTCGGACAGGCTCGGCAAGATCGACGAATCCATCAAGGCCGCGAAAAAGGCGGAGGAGGCCGCAAAGGCCAGCCGGATACTGGGATGGCTCGGCGCGCTCTTCGCCGTAATCGCGGCCGTTGTAGTGACCGTCGTAACGGGCGGCGCGGCAGCCGCATTTGCAATCACCGGCGCGGCGCTGGCCGTGACGCAGCTCGTGCTCAGCGAAACAGGCGCGGCGGACAAGATCGTCGACGCCATGGCGAAATCCATGGAGAAGACGTTCGGCCTCAACAAGCAGGACGCCAAGGCCTGGGCGGCGGGCATCTACTCGGCTACGTTCGTCGTGGCCAGCCTCATCTCGGCCGGGGCTGGAATCGGGCTTTCCGCCTCGGCCGCCGCAAAGGCGGCGGCGGACGCCGCAAAGGCGGCGACGGACGTCATGTCGACGACCGCGCGCGTCGCGCTCTTCGCTTCGCAGCTCGCCAACGTGGCCCTCGGAATCGGCGGCGCGGTAACCGGGGGCATAACGGCGAAGATGAACTACGACGCCACGAACGCAAGCGCGGACGTGAACGAGGTCAACCGCTACATCGCCATCATCCAGCAGATGCTGGAGGAGACCGAGGAGGAACTGGAGCAGATCATGAATCAGATCCAGGCGCTGTTCAGCCAGCTCGTCGACATCATCACAAGTAAGACCGAAACGGGCAACCTCATCGTCGAGAACATGAACCAGATGATTTGACGAAGGCTGCGCGGATTCCTGGCAGGGCGCCGCGCCCTGTCAGGAACCCGCCGGCACGTCGTAGCCCGGCACAAGCGAGCGAAGTGCCTTGCGGTAGTAGTCGGCGTCGCGCACCCGCCCTTCCCGCTCGGCCGCCTTGAGCAGCGGCTCGATTGTTTTTATGGATTCGGCGTCGCGGCGCCGGCGCATTTCAAGCAACTTTTCCTCGCGGACGGCCTGCATCGCCTTCAGGCGTTCGTCGCGCGGATCGGGCGCATCCTGAAGCTTCTCCTTCAAGGCCTCCTTCTTCGCCTCGGCAAGCGCAGCGTCCTCCGGCCGGCCGGAAACTGTTTCAACGGCATTCGTGACCAGTTGGATTTCGCCCGCCGCAGCCAGGTTTTCAGGCGAAAGCTGTCCTGCCTCCCAGAGCGCAAGCAGTTTTTCCGCGCGCTGGACTTCCTTGCGCTCCGCCTCGCTCGTCCCGCCGCGCTTGTACATGAGCAGCCGCTCGTCGCGCCTCGCGGCGGCGTTCTTCTCCGCAATCTTCAACTCGTTCTCGCTCTTGGCCTTTTCGGCGTCCGCCTTCTTCTGCTCGGCAAGGGCACGGGCGGCGTCCGCCTGCGCTTTCGCGCTCGCCGCCGCGGCGATTTTCAGCGCGGCTTCGTCCTTCGCGCGCTGTTCGGCAAGTTCTTTCGCCTTGGCCTCGGACGCAGCCTTTTCCGCTTCAAGACGTTTTTTCTCGGCTTCGGCGGCTTTCGCGGCATTCGCGCTGCGGACCGCCTCCGCCTCCGCGACTTTCTTCTTTTGGGCGAGGTTGTCCTTTTCCGTCCGGGCTTTTTCCGCGGCGGCCTGGGTTTTCGCTCGTTCCTCTTTGACGCGGTTCAAGTCCGCCTCCGCCTTGCGGGTATCCAGTTTCTTGGCGTTCTCCAACGCTTTGGCCTCCGCGTCGGCCTTGCGCACCTTCTTCAGTTCCGCCTCGACCTTTGCGCACTTTTCCGTCAATTCCTCGCGAAGTTTTTTCTGCGCAAGCGAATGCGCATAGTAGCCGCCGCCTGCCAATGCGGCAAGCGCTACCGCGAAAACGATGTTCTGTGTTTTGCCTCTCATCTCTCTAATCCTTTCGTTGCCTTGCCGGATTTTCCGAAACAGCCGGATGTTCCGGGATAGAAATCACGGATCTTCCTGCCAGCGCAAATAGCGTACCTTGCCGTCCGTCACAAGCACTGTCGCCACGATCTTGTGGACAATGCCGAATGACTGGCCGACAATGACGACCTCGAAAAATTTTTCCGGCTGGAACGCAAGGTACGCCGACGCCTCGTTCTGGATGTCCAGCCCGGACGACTGCAACCGATCTTGGATGGCACTGAAGTCCTTGTAGGCTCCGTATTCGTTATTGTCGTTGTCTGAAGACAAAAGCGGATTCGTTCCTTCTGGCGGCGCCGCGTCGCGAAGGCGTATGATTTCGTTCGCGATGGCCAGGGCCTCCTCCACGTCGTCCTGGCGCTCGTCGTCCGGATTGCCCTGGAAAATGCCCGGAATCACGGCAAGTATTCTTGGATCCTTG
>JAFPNP010000236.1 GCA_017411125.1 Kiritimatiellia bacterium | reverse complement strand
GTCTGTCGATCCAGTCGTTCGAGCCGGTGCTGGTGGAGGGCAAGGCGATTCGTCTGCACCCGATGGTCTGCACGCCGTTCAACGCTGACTTCGACGGCGACCAGATGGCAGTCCATGTGCCGCTCTCCATCGAGGCACAGATGGAAAGCCGTCTGATGATGCTTGCGGCCACGTCCATCTTCTCGCCGGCGTCCGGAAAGTCCGTTATGACGCCGACTCAGGACGTCTGCCTTGGCCTCTACTTCCTTACCACGGCCGGCCAGCAGGACAAGCTCAACAACCGCGTGGCGGGCAAGAATCCGTTCGGCGACGAGCACGTGCCGCTTTTCAACGACATCGGCGAAGTGGAGTTCGGCATTGCCGAGAAGGCGATCGACTACCACTCGCGCATCCGTCTGCGCAACCCAGACTACGGCTCGGACAAGCTTGTGGACGCCGAAGGGCGTCCCATGCCGCCGCGTCCGCACGGAGATCCGTCGAAGCGCGTCATCGAGACCACCGCCGGCCGCGTGATCTTCAACGGCGTGTTCCCGAAAGAGATGGGCTTCATCAATGACAAGGTGACCAAGTCCACGATCGGCAATCTAATCCTCGACTGTCAGCGCGTCGCGGGCCATGACGCCACGGTGAAACTCATCGACGACCTAAAGAACCTCGGATACAACTACGTCACCGTGTCCGGCGCGTCCATGGGACTCAAGGATATGATCCGTCCGGCAGTCAAGGACGATGTGATTGCCAAGTCCTCCGCCGAAGTCGCCAAGATCGAAGGTCAGTTCCAGCAGGGTATCATTACCGCCGGCGAGCGCCACAACAAGATCGTCGACGTATGGACTGCCGCCACCGAGAAGGTGGGCGACGAGCTGTACAAGACCATCGACCGCAACATCTCGCCCGAGAACAAGCATCCCACCGAGCTGAACCCGATCTACATGATGGTGGACTCCAAGGCCCGCGGCTCGAAGCTGCAGATCCGCCAGCTGGCCGGAATGCGCGGCCTCATGGCCGACCCGTCCGGAAACATCATCGAGCGCCCGATTACCGCGTCCTTCCGCGAGGGCCTTTCGGTGCTCGAATACTTCATCTCGTCGCACGGCGCGCGCAAGGGCCTTGCAGACACCGCGCTCAAGACGGCCGACGCCGGCTACCTCACGCGCAAGCTCGTGGACGTCTCGCAGGACGTCATCATCTCCACCGAAGACTGCAATACCGTAAACGGCATCGAGGTGGAGGCCATCGTTGAAGGCGACGAAGTCAAGGCCTCCCTTTCCAGCCGCATCCTCGGACGCACGTCGTTCTACGATATCCGCAACCCGAAGACGCAGGAAATCCTCGTCGAGGCGAATGCCGAAATCGACGAAGCCGCCTGCGAGCGCATCGAGAAAGCCGGCATCGAGAAGGTGTGGATCCGCAGCGCCCTTACGTGCGACGCGGAATACGGAATGTGCGCGAAGTGCTACGGGCGCGACCTCTCCACCGGCAAGCAGGTGGAAATCGGCACTGCGGTAGGAATCATCGCCGCCCAGTCCATCGGCGAGCCCGGCACGCAGCTGACGATGCGTACGTTCCATATCGGCGGCACGGCGTCCATGACGGCCAAGGTTCCTGAAATCGTCCTCAAGAACGACGGCATCGCCAAGTTCGTCGACGTCCGCAAAGTGACGAACGACGAAGGGAACGAAGTCGTCCTCAACAAGAACGGCTCGCTTGAAATCTGGGGCAAGGACGGAACCCGCCTCGATTCCTACCAGCTCCAGATGGGCGCCACGCTGCTCATCGCGGATGGCGCGGCGGTCAAGAAGGGCCAGAAAGTCGCCGTGTGGGATCCGCACTCCGTGCCCGTGCTTTCCGAGACGCAGGGAACGATCACTTTCGTGGATTTCGAGGAGGACGTATCCGTCAAGAGCGAGACCGACCGCGCAACCGGCGCGAAGACCCTCGTCGTGCTCGACACGCGCGAATCCAATCTGCATCCGCGCATCGAAATCCGCGGCAAGTCGGCGGATGGCAACCCGGACGCAATGCTCGACAGCTACGACATCCCGACGGGCGCCATCGTCATGGTGCGTGACGGCATGAAGTCCACGCCAGGAATGCTTCTCGCGAAGACTCCGCGCAGCGCGGCGAAGACGCGCGACATCACGGGCGGTCTTCCGCGCGTGGCCGAGCTTTTCGAGGCACGCCAGCCGAAAGATGCCGCCGTGATCTCCATGATCGAGGGCGTCGTGGAATTCGGACCGAACGTTCGCGGCAAGCGCACCATCATCGTGCGCGACGACGTGACGGGACAGACCGAAGACTACCTCATTCCGATGGGCAAGCAGATCGTCGTGTTCAAGGGCGACCGCGTAAAGAAAGGCCAGCCGCTCACGGAAGGTCCGTTCGTGCCGCAGGAAATTCTCGAGGCCGCCGGTCCGCAGGAACTCGAAAAGTATCTTGTCAGCGAAGTGCAGCAGGTCTACCGTCTGCAGGGCGTGGAAATCAACGACAAGCATATCGAGATCATCGTGCGCCAGATGCTCCGCAAGGTGCGCATCACCAATCCGGGCGACACCGACTTCCTCTGGGGCGAGCAGGTGTCCCGCCAGACTTTCTGGCGCGTGAACCAGCAGATGATCGTCGAAGGCCGCCGTCCGGCCGAGGCGCAGACTGCGCTTCTGGGTATTACCAAAGCCGCGCTCGAAACCGACTCCTTCATCTCCGCCGCGTCCTTCCAGGATACGACGCGCGTCCTCACCGAGGCCGCCACTATGGGCCGCGTGGACGAACTGCGCGGTTTCAAGGAGAACGTCATCCTTGGCCACCTCATTCCGGGCGGTACCGGCTTCCCGCTTCATCGCTATCTCAAGCTCGTGCCTCTCTGCGAGACCATCTCCGACGAAGAGATGGAGAAACTCCGCGCCGAGGCGAAGGCGAAGATGGAGGCTCTGTACGGAACCACCCCGATTCCGCCGGAAGAGGAGGACAGCGAGGAGGGTGCAGCGTTCCAGATCGTCACACCGGAGGAAACTGCGGACGCACTTGCCGCAGAGGCCGAGGGCGAGGAGTCTGCACGTATCGAAGAAGGCGGAGACGCCGGATACGGCTTCGACGAATAGACCGTCTTGAATGGAGCTGCCGTGGCCTTTGCGATTCCAGCAGATCGGCCCCTGTTTCTCGACGGGGCGATGGGCACGCAGCTCCAGAAGCGCGGTCTTGGGCCGGGAGAAATCCCTGAACTCTGGAACCTGACGCATCCGCAGGACATACATTCCGTCCACGCCGCATATTTCGCGGCGGGGACGGATGTCGTTTATGCCAACACGTTTGGTGCAAATTCCGCCAAATATCATGGTGACGCCCGGCTGGCGGACGTAATCGCCGCAGGGGTGTCCATAGCCCGCGAGGCCGCTTCGTCCGCCTCATCTCCAGGCAAGCCACGTTTCGTCGCCCTTGACGTAGGGCCGACGGGGCGATTGCTCAAGCCGGCCGGCGATTTCGAGTTCGACGCCGCATACGATGCATTTGCCGAGCAGATTGCAATCGGCGCAAAAGCCGGTGCAGACCTTGTCGTCGTCGAGACGATGGGAGACACGCTTGAACTCAAAGCCGCCGTGCTGGCCGCGAAAGAGAATTGCTCCATGCCGGTCTTCGCCACGGTCGCACTTGGCGAAGACGGAAAACTGCTGACCGGCGGGGACGTGGAGTGTGTCGCCACGCTGCTTGCAGGGTTGCGCGTTGATGCCCTTGGCTTCAATTGCGGTCTTGGTCCGGACAAGATGCTTCCGTATTTGGAACGCCTTGCAAGGTGCGCGCCGCTTCCGTTGATCGTCAAGCCGAATGCCGGAATGCCGAAAGTGGTGGATGGCGAGACCGTGTTCACGGTCGATCCGGACGAGTTTGCCGCAGATGTAGCCGACCTCGTTGCCGCCGGAGCCAGCATTGTAGGCGGATGCTGCGGCACGACACCGGAACATATAGCCGCCGTTTCTTCGCGCCTGGCCAAAGTTTGTCCATCGACGCGCAATCCTGCGTCAAGGAGATGCATAATCTCGTCCGGCACCCACGCAGTTGAAATAACCCTTGACGACACGATTGTAATCGGCGAACGCATCAATCCAACCGGCAAGAAAAAACTCAAGACGGCGCTCACGGATGGCGATACGGCATACGTTCTGCGGGAGGCCGTCGCCCAGGCAGAAGCCGGTGCGTCGGTGCTCGATGTAAATGTTGGCGTGCCTGGCATTGACGAGACCGCCGTGCTGGACCGTATAGTTCAAGCCGTGCAGGGCGTAACGGACCTGCCGCTTCAAATCGACACGTCCGATCCTGTCGCGCTCGACCGCGCCATGCGACATTACAATGGGAAGCCGCTTGTAAATTCCGTCAACGGCAAGGAGGAATCCATCCGTACCGTTTTGCCGCTCGTGGCCAAATACGGCGGAGTGGTCGTGGCGCTGCTTCTGGACGAAAGCGGAATACCGTCCACGGCGGACGGGCGTCTCGCAATAGCGCACAGGATCCTCGAGCGCGGCGAAGAATACGGGCTTCATCCAGACGATTTCGTATTCGATGCACTTTGTCTTGCGGTAAGCGCTGACGCCGAAAGCGCCAACGTCGCGTTGGAGACGCTTCGCCGCATACGTACTGAACTTGGCTGCCGTACAGTGCTTGGCGTATCCAACATCTCCTTCGGCCTTCCTGGGCGTCCTCATCTCAATGCGGCATTCTATACGCTTGCAATGGGCGCCGGGCTTTCCGCCGCAATAGTAAATCCGCTTTCATCCGAGATGATGACTGCATGGCGCGCGTTCCGGGCGCTTACGGGACGCGACCGTTCCTGCGGAAACTGGATAGCAACCGCGCCGTCCATTCCTGTGGCGTCTGCATCCGCAATGCCGATTCCTGCGACGAACGGTCCGGCCGCTGCCGAATCGTCCGACGATCTGGCGACGGCCATACGGCGCGGACTGAAATCTGATGCCGCCAAGGCCGCCCGCGAAAAGCTTGCGGCCGGGAATAAGCCGGTGGAGATCATTGATGGTTCGATTGTTCCGGCGTTGGAAGTCGTAGGGCGCGGTTTCGAGTCCAAAACGGTATTCTTGCCGCAGCTGCTAATGGCTGCGGACGCAGCCGGCGCGGCGTTCGATGTTATTCGCGCAGCCCTTGCACAGAATGGTGGCGCACCTGCCGAGACAAAGGGCGTCATAGTAATCGCCACGGTGAAGGGCGACATTCATGACATCGGCAAGAACATAGTCCGTGCCTTGCTGGAGAATTATGGCTTCAAGGTGATTGACCTCGGCCGCGACGTCCCTCCGGAAAAGGTGTTGGATGCCGCTCGGCGCGAAAATTGCCGCCTTGTGGGGCTTTCCGCCCTGATGACAACCACCGTCTGCTTCATGGAAGAGACGGTAAAACTCATCCATGCCGAACTGCCCGGTTGCAAGGTCATGGTCGGCGGGGCAGTGCTGACGGCAGAATACGCTGCACAAATTGGTGCGGACTTCTACAGTCGCGATGCCATGGGCGCCGTCCGCACGGCAGAGAAAGTATTTGCCTGATTACACGGCGGCCATTTCCGTGCGGATCGCGCGGGCTGCGGCGGCAGGATCTGGCGCGGCAAGGATGGGTCGGCCGACCACCAGATGAGTCGAACCGTCGCGGACTGCGTCCGCCGGCGTCGCCACGCGTTTTTGGTCGCCGATTGCGGTGCCGGCGGGACGCACTCCCGGTGTAATAAACAAAGTGCCGCCGGGAAGCATCCGCGAGAGTTCTCCGACCTCTTTCGGGCTGCACACGAGGCCATTTGCGCCGTTTGATGTGGCGAAGCGAGCCATAGCCGCGACCTGTTCTGCCGGAGTGCGGCCTACGATGCCTACATCTTCGAGATCCGTTTTGTCAAGCGATGTAAGTACGGTCACGGCGAGAATCTTCGGCCCGCCAGCGCCAAACGTGGCGGCGGCATCCGCCGCCGCACGTATCATTGCTTTGCCGCCGACGGAGTGTATCGTCATCAGATCGACGCCAAGCTTTCCGCCGCTCAATACGGCGCGTTCAACCGTACGGGGTATATCATGCAGCTTGAGATCGAGAAACACCTTCTTGCCCAGCTCCTTTACAGCCTTTACCACGTCCGGACCTTCCGCAGTGAAAAGTTCGAGACCTATTTTGTAGAAGCCTACCGCGTCGCCTATAAGCTTTACCTTCGCCTCGGCTTCCGCGCGCGTCTGCACGTCAAGCGCAACTATCAACTCCGCCATCTTTTCACTCCATTTCATTGCCTGTATCGAAACTGTCGAGGTCCACAACGCCCTCGAAAACCTTTTTCACGGGTCCAGTAAGGGTGAATCCCGTAGCCTTTGCACGCCTCCAGTCGCCATCTACCGTGAGGGTGTACCCCTCGGATGTGCGAATCGCGACCGGCAGGGAAAGCTTTTTTGTTTCAACGGCTGCCACGGCAGCTGCCACCGCGCCGGTGCCACATGCGCCACTTTCCGCTTCAACGCCGCGTTCGTAAGTACGCAGAATCGCCTTGTGCGGAGGAAGGGGTTGGATGAAATCGACGTTCGTACCGTTGGGAGCAAATTCGTCGGCAAGGCGCAAGGCACGTCCAAGGCCGTCAACATCCAGCGAAGGAACGTTTGCGCTGTGCACGACGAAATGCGGCACCCCGACTTCGACGTAGTCGCCGGTCACCATCTGGCCGTCCGCCTTCACCTGGAGTCCATAGCGGCGATTGCGCGGTTCCGGCATCCAAACCTTGACGGAGGCACCGCCCGGCGCGACCTCCGCATCGACAAGTCCTGCCCGCGTCTCGAAAGTCATTGCGGAGGATTTGACGGCGCCGATTTCTCGCGCAAATGCGGCTACGCAGCGCGAGCCGTTCCCGCAGAGGTCTGCGACAGTACCGTCCGGATTGAAGAATTCCATGCGGAAGTCGGCGACGCTGGACTTCTGGACGAGTATCACGCCTTCGCACGCAATACCTGTCCGGCGGGACGCCATCATCGCTAGAAGAATATGGTCGTGCGCGGGGAACGTGCCGTCGCGGTCGTCGATCAGCACGAAATCGTTTCCGGCTCCGTGCATCTTGGTGAAAGCGACTTTTCTCATCAGTAGTCTCCTCCGAGCGCCCGAAGCCACGGTGGAAGGTTGCGCGGGCGCACTTTCGGTTCAGGCGCCTCCGCGCCGCCCGTCAGACGAACAAGGTCGGAAAGTATGTTGAGCGATTCCTTCAGCACAAAGTCGTTTTTCTTCTCGCGCTTCTTTCTGGAGGACGTCTGGACTTCGTCGTCCTCGTCTTCTCTTTCGTCTTCGAGCTCGTCCGCAGCGTCCAGAATGTCGCGCTCTTCGCGCATCATCTTTCGCCTGGCCGCACGTTCAAGCGGCACCGTGTTACGTTCGGACAGGTCGCGGCACAGCTTCACCACTTTCATGCGATGTGCATATTCCGCCGAGCCGGCGCAACGCTCGTCCGACAACACCTTAAGCTGCGGCACGTAGCTCGACATATTCCAAATACGCTCGTACTGCATCGGCTCGACCATCGTCCACGGCAGTGCGTTCGGCAGGTCGTTCTCGCCTATGCCGGCACGCTCGTCGAAAGAAGACGGCAACACGATGTCGCTTTCCACGCCCTTTTCCTGTGTAGAGGAACCATTGATTCGGTAGAAATGGGCAGTCGTGACCTTTACGGAACCATACGGCGTCTCGGAATCGCCGCCAAGTTCCATGACGGTCTGCACCGTGCCCTTTCCGTGCGACCGGTGGTCGCCTACGATGATGGCGCGCCCCGTGTCCTGCAGCGCGGCGGCCACAATCTCGGAGGCGGAGGCGGAGGCCCGGTCAATCAACACGACCATTGGTTTCCGCCAAGCAAATGTCGGCACGTCAGGGAACGTGTACAACGGGTAGACGTTGGTCTGTTCGCGTATCTGCACAACGGGGCAGGGACCAGGATTGGGGCGCACGAAGAGCGCAGTGAGCAACACAGCCTCCTTCAGCGAACCGCCTCCGTTCCCGCGCAGATCCAGTATAAGCCCTTCGGCTTTCTGTGTGTTGAACTTCGCCACCCATTTCGCCACGTCGAGCGAACACGACCTGTATTGCGGATCGCCGGGCTTCTTGTCCATCGTTCCATAGAAGCCAGGAAGCCTTATGTAGCCCATCGTCCGCTCCACGCCTCCAAGCGTCACACGTTCGACGCGCCCGGTGGCGGCCTGCTCCTCGAAATTTATCTTGTCGCGCACGAGCGACACGCGGCGGCGGCCTCCGCCATTCTTGTCCGTCACCTCCAACACCACGGTGGTTCCCTTCGGTCCTCGAATCTTTCTGATGGATTTGCGCATGGGTTTCCACGTTATGTCCTCTATCGGTTCGCTGCCCTGTCCGACGCCTATGATCTTCATTCCCGCCTTGATGCTGCCCTCTTTCGCGAGCGGACCACCCTTGATGACCTCCTTGATCTCCAGCGCGCCGTCGTCCATAGACTGCGTCAAGCTAGCCCCGACGCCCGTAAGCGACAGGTTCATGTCCATCTCGAAATCTTCCT
>JAFPNP010000235.1 GCA_017411125.1 Kiritimatiellia bacterium | reverse complement strand
GTTATTGCAAGTGCAGTGGCGCAACAACCGTCGGTCTGCTTCCGTGTCGCCGAGCTTCGTGCAATCCATCAGCTATTGAATATGCGCGGACAGTCGATGGCAGGAATGACTGAAGTACAGCGGGATGTCGCGTCCAAGTCGGCCCGGACGTTTGTAGAGACGTTGTCGCAGTCTGATCTGGACGGTTGCATAGTGCTGGATTTCGAAGGACGGAAAGTTGGCGACAGATATGTGGCGTCTGTTGCGGTGGGCTGGAGCGACGATTTTGCCAATCGAGCGCAAGCCTCTGCAGCGGGGACGATTTTTCCGGCAAAGACATGGATTGACGAGTTCAGGGCGTTTCTTGATGCGCACAGGGGTGGTATGATGCCGTCCACGGTGTCGTTCGCCGATTCTGCGGGTTTTCTGCACAACGTTGGCATCGGTACGGTGCGGCTTGACGGAGATTCTGCGCTGCAGCGCAACACTGCGGCCAGGATGGCCGACCTTCTGGCGCGGAAGAACCTGTCGCTCGCCCTGCACGGACGTTCTGAAATGCGGAAGAAGGCCGAATTGATGAAATCGCGGAATCGCGTTGATGACGGGCAGGCGCTTTCGTCTGTATATGAGGCGTTAGGGAACGTTTCTGCAGACGGGCCGTTGCCGGTCGGGAGCCGTCCGCTTTTTGACATGGTGAACTTGGTGGAGAATGAGCGGTTTTTGTCGGTGGTCTATGGTGTAGACGCACCTATATCTTCCGATACAGGGCGAGAAGCGGTTGCCGAACCTTCCGGTGTCATGATCTTCAACCCCAACATTGGCACGTACGAGAAAAGGTAGTTCGACGCTATGGACATAAAGAAATTCAGCAATCGGATTGCATTCGTCGCGTGCGCGTCTGTTTTACTTGCTGGATGCCAGTCGGAGCTTCCTGCGAGTGCATGGTCGAAAGCCACGGAAGATATGCTGGTTCGACAGCAACTGCAAAAGCTTGTTCTGTGTCCGTTTTTTTCGGGGCGCAGAACGTTGCATGTCATGTCAATCGGGGACATCAAAAACGATACAACTCTGGTTGCCGATGACAACATCGCGTTCATTAAATCTCAGATAGTGTCGGAACTGACGAATAGCGGCGTGGTCATGGTATCAACGGCGAAGGATGGACGGATTGATCCGTCGAATGGTGGAAATGCCGTCGCCCCGACTTTGCGGCTGTACGGGAAATTGATCCAGCGCGACTCTCGTAACAGCAACAGGGACTTGCAACATGAATTCATCCTTGAACTTTCGATCGTCGATCTTGCCACTGGCATTCGGATATGGAGCAACAAGAGCGTGGCTGGGATTCTTGAACGTGGCAAATGATTTTTGTGGTGCCGTATGAATTTATTGCGCAATCCAAACATCAAAGGAAGGCAAGGTTGTTTCTATCGCTAGAGGCGGTGTTCCGTGTTTTGTAAAATGTTTTGTATCCAACCACTAAAGGAGAAATGAAAATGAAGAAGCTCATGACGATCGCGGCGGTTGCCGCTGCAATGACGGCGGCGGCGCAGCCGCTCACGCCCGGAACGGGCATCGCAAACGACCACACCGGCAACATAGGGGGCGCGACCGGCGTCGTCTACGCGCCGCGCACGGTCGAAACCGGATACGGCTACGTAGACGGCATGACCGTGATAGGATTCACGTTCCTTCCATGGGCGTTCCCGAATTCGTCGTGGGATGTCACGGGCGTGCGCATGAATCTAGGTTGGGGCGCGTATCGCGACACCGCAGGCTTTGATTTCGGCGTGTTCTCGTCCAACCGCAACGCCGACGGCCTTTTCATCAACTGGTGCGGCACATATGCGACAGGCGATTCGCGCGGCTGGCAGAACGGTCTCGTAAACGTGGTGACTCATCGGATGTGCGGTCTCCAGATCGGCCTCGTCAACTACGCAGATCGTCTCGACGGCGTGCAGATCGGACTTCTGAATTTCGCACGTTCGCAGTGGTTCTTCCCGTTTATAAACATCGGCTGGTAGGCGTCGCATGAAAATCGGGTCGATGGCTTTTGCCGCGTTCGCAGTCGTCTGCGTATGCGCAACGGGATGCCGCACCACCAGAGAGGTACTTGAGGATTACGAAAAGAATCTTTCTCTCGGAAACTACGGCGGTTCCAACAAGGAACTTCTTGAACTCGCCGAAAAACGGGACGGCTCGCAACTGCTCTGGCGGCTTATGGCCGCCGGTGCGTTGCACCTGGAGAACGGACGCGAGCAGGAGGCCATTCGGCATTTCGATCTGGCCGAGGCGGTTCTCCAGAGAAACGACCAGACGTCAGTGTTCGCACAAGGCGGCGAGGGTACGCTTGCGATGATGACGAACGATCGAGCGTTCGCCTACGATGGCGGAGGACTTGACCGCGTATTTACGTGCGTTTACCGCGGCATCGATTTCCTTTGCACCGGCAACCGCGATTACGCGCGCGTCGAGTTCAACCGCGCTGCGCAGTATCAGCGCAATTGGCTGTACGACCGGCGCAAGGATATCGATGCGGCGGCAAAGAGAATGGCGACCGACGCGGCGGCGTACCAAAGGCAGCAGAACGCCCAGACGGCAGATGCGTCTGGATCGGTATCGTCCGCCATGGCCGATGCTTCGTTCGGTGCGCAGATTCGCGAACAGACTGGATTCGATCCTGCGGCGTCCGGCAATCTTGACGCCATTCCGCAGTCTGCATACGTCAACGCATACGTCGCACATGTTGGCGGCGTATTCCGCTGGCTCAACGGCGACAATGCCATCGACGACCTCAAGCTTGCCGCCGCCGTCAAGCCCGGCGCCGCCTGCATTGCGCGGGATTACGCCGAGTGCGACAGGGGCGGCAGACCGGCCAATCAGGTATGGGTTTGGGTCGAGGATGGTCTTTGTCCGTCGCGTAACGAGTGGCGGCTTGACCTGCCTTTCGTTTATATTCCGTATGCTCGTCGTTATATCCTGTATGCTGGAATGGCCTTGCCAGTTTTGCGCGAAAGGGCATACGGCGCGACGATATGGAGTGTCGTTGCTGGCGGGC
This sequence comes from Kiritimatiellia bacterium, assembly GCA_017411125.1. Classification (GTDB taxonomy): domain Bacteria; phylum Verrucomicrobiota; class Kiritimatiellia; order RFP12; family UBA1067; genus RUG572. The sequence continues at coordinate 1,454 of JAFPNP010000235.1, read as the reverse complement.
GTACGATGCCGATGGCGGAGCTGGAAAACATCGACAGGCTTGCGCGCACCGAATACGACGTTTACATGCGTGGCGCTTTGTCGCGTGAAATCACGCGCACGATAGTACGCGCCGGCGTACAGGTCGGGCTTGGCATAGCGGCCGACCATGCAAGCGATTGGCGGACGCAAGTCGCCCTTCGTGCTTCGCAAATCGGCGTCGCTACGTGGGCCGCCACGTCGACCGCAGCCGATCTCCGTTGCTGGACCGCTCTTCCAAAGCGCGTGATGGCTGTGCGTCTGGACCGTCCGGCAGACGGAATCGTACAGGTGGTCGCGGACGGTCAGACGATTCCTGTGACGGTTCCTTCCGGCAATTCGCTTGTGTTCATCCGCAAACCCGCTCCATCGGCGCCTCCCTCGGTGAAGGTGGCGACGATGCGATGACGGCGTCTATTTTTATATCAGCCGTAGAATTGCGGGCGTTACGTCCACAAGCGATTTCACGCGTGCGCGGAATTCCTCTTCTCGCGGACCGATGGCGATGAACGGTACGGGGTTTCGCGTGTGCCCGCGTTCGTTCATTTCCTCGATGTTGCCGTGGTCTGCCGTCATCAGAACCGTAATCCCGGCGGCGCGCGTGAAGCGCAAGAGCGCGGCGAGAAATTTGTCGTAAAGACGCAGCACCGCACAGGCGCGGGCGTAGTCCATCGAGTGCCCGGCGACGTCCGTCTGGAAGAACTCGTACAGCGTGAAGTCGTTGAGGCGGGCTATGCCGAAGAGATGGGCGGCGGCGTTTTCCGGAGTGATGACGGGAATTTCGGGATATCGGTCTTGTATCGTCTCGCGGGTGAGGTCTTGCATCACGGCGGAATTTTCCATCAGGTCGTCGGTGGTGGATATCACCTCCGGCGTAGTGAGCGCCATGACGGTGGTGACGCTCTTGAATCGTCGCGCGGCAAGTTCGTCTGAGGAGTCCACGAGATATGCGTCGGCGAAGCGAACGTGCTTGCCTCGCGATTTCAGCATAAGAAAGAGGTTTGCGTCTTCAATCTTTTTGCGCAAGGACGGTCCTGGAAATCCTTCGCAGTGTCGCCCCATGAACACGGGCGCGTTCATTCCGGTGAACATTGTCGCCTGCCCTGTGGCGGACTGCGGAAGGCCGGGTGTGGAAAGACAGGCGTCTATGGGGACCGAGTGCTGCAAGATGAGTCGACATAGCGTAGGGCACACCTCGGGGTTGACCGGGTTGTCCGGCGCAGGCGGGCGGATGCCCACCCCGTCGATGAAGAGGAAGATTATTTTCAAAGGCCGGCCGCCTTCATTTCCTTCTTAATCGCTGCATTCGCCTTGGCGTCGTTCTTCGCCTTTTCGAGCGCGGCGGCGTACATCTTGCCGGCGGAGATCCGGTATTTGGTCTCGTTGGTGCCGTCTTTGAGTTCGCGCGAAATCTCAGCGCAACGCATGAAGTTTTTT
>JAFPNP010000234.1 GCA_017411125.1 Kiritimatiellia bacterium | reverse complement strand
CTCGTTGGCTCGCCTGCGCTCCGGACAGCGATGGAAGCGAAGGACATAAGCAACCTTTTCCAGTCTTGGATCGACGGGCAGGACGCCTATCTGCCCGCAAAAGTGGACTTGTATTCTTGACCGCCAAGTTCGAATGCGGGAAGTCGCGATTTATGGTATACTTCTCCGCTCCTAGGAAAGGCAAGATTCAAGAATGAAGATATTAGGCGATCCGATATTCGCAAAGAACCCCGACGGCTCCCTCAAGAGCCGCATTGGCACGATTTTCTTCCGCACTCCCGGTCTCGTGACGCAGCGCGGCATACATGCGATGCAGCGCATGGCGTGGGTGCGCGCCATCAACGACGAGCGGGCTGCGGCCGGAAAGCTCGCGCTCACGGAAGATGAGGAAGAGGCGGAACAGGCGGATTCCGCAGACCTCCTTTTCACGGAGGAGTATGTTCTCATCCGGCCCGTGCCGACCCGCATGGACTTGGCATTCAAGGCGGACGAGGCGCTGCAGACGCTTGTGTCCAAGCGGAAGATACGCTTCCTGAACACGCATTCCGCGATGGTGCGCGATGCCCTGCGCGCGCGCGGCGAGAACTGGCGCATGGCACGCCGCCCGGAAAGTCCGGAGGAGATAGACCGCGCCATAGAGACGGCGCACGTCGCCATCCAGCACGAGCGCCTTTACTACTACAACCAGCAGACAGGCACGCGCTATCTCACCGCCGGCGGATACGCCGAAGCGTCCTCCCTGCCGGATGCGGCGTTCCGTGCGCAGGTGGAAGAGATTGTCGCCGGCCTCGCCGGGCGCAACCGCCTCGGCCAGCCGGAAATCGCCCTGTTCCCTCCGTCGCTTCCGCCGGATGTGACTGAGGCGTTCCGCGCCGTGAAGCCGTCCGCCCTCGACGATGCCGCGCTGCGCAAGGCGGTGGACGCCGTCGTGCAGAAGTGGCGCCTCGCCATGCCCGCGAATCTCCGCGAAGAGACGACGGCGAACTTCGATTGGCGCAACGAGATGAGCGCGACCTTGGCGCACGGTCCGAACGAGACCGCCATCGGCGACCAGGACCTCATACAGGGCATAAGCCCGGAGTTCTACCGCCAGATAGAATGGCTGCCCGGCGGGCGCGTGGAGAACGGCGGGCTTATTTTCGACTCTCTTTTCGACGAGGCCGCGCGCACGCAGGATCCGAAACTGCTTGAACTCTGCGATTCGCGCGTGCGCGCCATCATATTCAATTTCCTCCGCCTCTCCGGAGTGATTGAATACATCAACGTCGGGCGCATAGCCCATTCGCTCGCCCGCCGCCCGGTGGCGGGGAGCAGGCGTGGCAACGTGTACATCGTCCAGTTCAAGGTCGCCGACGAGTCTCTGGCGCGCGTGGTGGTCGTCCGCTTCCAGAAGTGGGGCGTAGCCGAACACCTCGACGAGGGGAAGGACCTTCTTCGCGCAATGCTGGAGGCGAACGAGTACGCGGACTACATCCTCGACCGCCGCCTCGCGTGCCGCCAGTTAGGCATGAGCCTTCCGCACAACGTCGCATTCGGGCAGCTCCTGGAGAAATACCGCGGCGCCAACCAGTACAACGGCACGACCGTTCGCGCCTACTACTACGTCCGCAGCTACGTTCCGGGAGTCGCGTCCGACAAGGTTCCGCCGGAGCGCTTCCGCAATCCGGCCTTCTCCCTCGCCTTCGCGTTTCTGATGGGTCAGGCCGCCGCGCTCGACATGGTCGTGGGCCGCGCCGCCACCGAAACCGGCGAATGCGTGTTCGACAAGAACTACGAAGTCCTGCAGATGGGGCCGGACGGGCTTCCGGCCAGAATCGTCGTCACGGACCACGCCGGCTCGTTCGTGAAGTACCGCGAAAGCTTCGAAGAGCTGGTGGGCGACTATGCGAACGTCGTGCGCCGCCGCCGTTCGTTCGTGGCCGATTTCGATACTTTCGCAAAAGCCTATGTCAAGGGCTTCGCGCGCAAGCTGGCCGAGACGCAGGCCGCGTACCGCGCCCGTCGCCGGGCGTTCGACGAATTGTTCTTGCACCGTCCCTACGACACTGCCGGCTCCGGCGCGTATCGCTGGACGCGCACGCTCGAGCGCCTCGACGCGTGCGACCCTGAAGCCGTGGCCGAGCTGCTGCGCAAAGCCATCGAGGCGTAGACGTTTTCCAGAACCGAAATTGAACGAAACACAAGGAGACAAAACAATGGCGAAATGCAAATGCGGCGGAAAGTGCAGCTGCCACGCGGCCGCACTCGACACGGGGTTCCAGCCCCCGCTCAAGGCTCTCAACTATCTGCGCGGACTTGCCCACGACGGCGGGCAAAGGGTTTCCTTCGCGTGGGAGCGCGAGGACGGCAACACCTACCGCCACGACATAGAACTGCCCGGACGCATCCATCCGATGATGATGCCTGGCGTGAAACATCTCGTGGAGCGCGTAGTGAAGTTCGCGTTGTGGAGCGCGGGCGGCTGGAAGCTGCACATCTCCGGCCCGGACGAGATCGTGAAGCCGATTGCAAAGGCGTACACGAAAAAAGGAGCGCGGGCGTTCGACTTCGACTTCTTCACGTCGATATACGGACGCGGCATGGAGGTCTGCGCCGTTCCGGCGGGCAAAGTGCCGGAGACCAGCGAGCGCGAGGTGCTTGCCAAGAACAACGTGAACGGAAACCGCATCGGCTTCGACCTCGGCGCCAGCGACTTCAAGATCTCAGCGCTGAAGCGCGGCAAGGTGGTGTTCTCGAAAGAGTTCCCGTGGGATCCGCGTCCGCAGTCCGACCCCGAATACCACTATGAAAAGCTGTCCGCAGGGCTGGAGGAGGCCGCCGCCGCGCTGGGCGGCAAGGTGGACGCCATCGGCGGATCCACGGCCGGCACGCTCGTGGGCAAGAAGCTTGGCGTCGCGTCCCTGATACGCGGCGTAAAGGAGAAGAATCCCGCGAAATACGAACAGGCGCAGCACCTCTTCGCCCGCGTGGAGGACGAGTGGCAGTGCCCGTTCGAGGTGTTCAACGACGGCGACGTGACCGCCCTCGCCGGCGCGATCGCGACCGGGCGCAAGGGAGTGCTCGGCGTCGCCATGGGTTCCTCGGAGGCCGTGGGCTACATCAATCCGAAGGGAGCCCTCACCGGACGCATCAGCGAACTCGCGTTTGCGCCTGTCGATCTCAACCCCAACGCGGCGAAAGACGAGTGGAGCGGCGACGCGGGCGTCGGCGCGATGTATTTCTCGCAGCAGGCGGTGAACCGCCTCGCTTTGCAGTTCGGGTTCAAGTTCCCCAAGACCATGAAACTGCCGGAGCGTCTCAAGGCCGTGCAGGCGGCCATGGCGGAAAACGACGAGCGGGCGTTGCGCGTGTATCTCATGATCGGACGCTATCTCGCCAACGCGGCCGCATGGTACCGCGAGTTCTACGACTACGGCAATCTCATGATCCTCGGTCGCGTGACGAGCGGATTCGGCGGCAGCGTGATACTCGAGACGGCGAAGATGGGCCTGCAGGCCATCGATCCGGCCCTTGCGGAACAGATCGACATCTTCATGCCGGACGAGAAGACCCGCCGCCTCGGCCAGTCAGTGGCCGCCGCGCAGATACCGGTGGTCAAGGCGAAATGAAAAGCGCCGCTTTAGCATGCGCCGTGCTTGCGGCGGCGCTTCCGGCCTTTGCTTCCGGGCCGGACGCCAAGGCAATCGACGCCGCCGTTTCGCGCGGAGTGAAGTACCTGCTTTCGCAGCAGGCGGCGGACGGGTCGTTCAGCGATCCGCAGATGCCGGCTCTTACCGCTCTCCCGCTCTGGGCGCTCGTGCGCGGCGGGGAGGGCGGGAGCGCCGCCGCAAAGAAGGCCGCGCAGTTCGTCCTCGGGACGCAGCGTCCGGACGGCGGATTCTACGTGCCGAAGCCCGGACGCGGCGGAAGCGGTCTCGGCAACTACAACACGAGCGTGTGCGTGAGCGCATTGTACGAGAGCGGTCTGGCGCCGGCGCGCGCCATCCTCGACGCGCGCACGTACATCGCGGGCAGCCAGTTGACCGGCGACGACACGATGTCAGGCGGTTTCGGATACGACCGCATGTCGCGCCGCCGCTATGCCGATCTCTCCAACACTTCCTACGCGCTCGACGCGATGCGCCGAACGGAAGGGGTGGAGGAACATCGTCCGCAGGGCGAAGCCAGGGCGGACCTCAACTGGGAGAAGGCCCTAAAGTTCGTGGAACGTCTGCAGGAGAAGGAAGGCGAACGTGCAGGCGGCGCGGCATACAACAACCGCACTCCGCAGGGCGGCCTCGCGACAAACTCCACGGGCCGCGTCCAACTGCGGGCATACGGTTCCATGAGCTACGCGGCGGTGCTTTCGATGTGCCACGCCAAACTCACGCGCGGCGATCCCCGCGTGAAGAGCGCACTCGAGTATTGCTCGAAATTCTGGACGGTAGACGAGAATCCGGGCATGGGAAACCAAGGGCTCTACTATTACTACGACATACTTTCCCGCGCCCTCTCCGCCGCAGGCGTGGCGGTTTTGGAGCAGCCGGACGGCAGGAAAGTGGACTGGCGTTCGGAGCTTTCCGCCCGCCTTGTGAAGCTGCAGCGTCCGGACGGCAGCTGGGTGAACGACAACAACCGTTTCTGGGAGAACGACCCGGCTCTCGTCACTTCATTCGCCATTCTCGCCCTCTCGCTCTGCAAATAAGACGGCAGGGCGACGGGGTATTTTAAATGATGCGCGGCGGCATCGACGCGACGCGGCAATGGGCTGCGCCTTTTTGCTTTACCATGACGTGCGGGAATATGGTACACTGGTGCCACGCGGCGATGTATTTGATGGAAACAACCAAGACAACTTTCAAAAACAACTTTTTTCTGCGAACGGAACTTGAACAAGGCCGTCGGCGAAGTTCAAGGCGCGTCCGAAGGGCAAAGTTGTTTTTGAAAGTTGTCTTGGTT
>JAFPNP010000233.1 GCA_017411125.1 Kiritimatiellia bacterium | reverse complement strand
TACCGGCGCGAACGCGGCGTGCGGCGCGGCATGGCATATCGCCGACGCATTTTCCAGCCAATGCAGCGCGCCCGGAACCGCAAGCGCCGCCATCAACGCAGCGGGCGCGAAAAGCATAAGCGCGGCGCGTCCCCAAGCCAGCCATGCGGCAGACCAGAGCAGCCCGACCGCCCCGACAAGCTGAATGCCGTTGATGTCCATCGCGAAGCCGACCGCGCACGCCGCAGCGCACGCCGTCACGAGCACGAACGCGAGAATCCCGCCGGACGGGAGGGCGCGTATCCTCGCGCGCCGACAAAGCGCTACGCCGGCGACAATCAGAGAGATCAGAGCCAACACGCCGTACTGTCCCATGTTTGCCCGGTCTACCGGCGACGTAGACCAAGCCCGGCGGATATACGGCGCTTTGATCGCCAGCAAGGCGAATGCCAAGGCGAGCGGAGCGAACTTAATGAGTCTCCGCCAAGGCCCTTTCATAACCTTCCCTTATTTTCTTCAACCCCTTGTCGCCGGGATAGAGCAACTCCGCTTCGTCGAGCGCTCCACCGCCGAGTCTGCCTGTCTCGAGGCGGGCGAGAAGCGAAATGCGCAGAAGCTCCACGTCAGCGTGCCCGCCGTCGAGAACCATGTCCGCCAGACGCCCAAGTTCGACGATGGGCAGCCCGGACGGAAAATGCGCGGCGATGAAACGTTTCACGGCGGCCTTGCCGCGCTCGGGGAAGTCGAAAAGCCGCTGACATTTAGCCAGTTTCCAATACGCCGCCTGAACACGCGACGGATTGTCGCCGTCGGCTGCGGACTCAAGCGCCATCAGCCGCGCCACCGGCGTATTGAACGCGCCCGCGTCGATTTCCTTCAATGTAACGGCCAAAGAGGCTTTGTCCCCCTTGATCCATGCGTTGAGCGCATCGCAGTAATAGCCGAATACGAGCCCGGAATAGCCGCTGGTGGCCGGGACGGCTCTGCGCGTCTCGTCCACAAGGTCTGGACGCGCCGCCAGCGCGCACCACTCCGCCGTGTGCAACGCCATCGTCGGATCCGGGAAACGCTTGATGTAGGCGCGCGCGGCGTCCAAAGCCGCGCCAATGCGCCCGATACGCGCCTCGCAGTCGATCAAAAACGGAACGGAAGCGTAGTAATTGAGGTTCGTGGCCTTGGCGTAGCACACCGCCGCGAGTTCATTCGAGAAGGCTGCCTCCAATTCCACGCCCTTGGCAAGCAGCCTCTCCACTTCCTTTTCGCCATCCGTCAACACGACGGACGCCGGATGGTCGTTGGTATAGGTCGCCAGCATCCGAAAATTGCGCATTCGCACGAGCGCATGGCAATAACGATCGACGTATTCGGCTTTGAACGGATTGAGCGCGGTCAGACGCCTCCAACACCATGCGGCAAGAGGCGGATTGTCCTCGGCTTCGGCACGCTGCGCGTAAGCAAGGATGGCATCCTCGTTGTTGCGGTCCGCAGCCCTGTCGTATTTGACGAACAAGACCGCAAAAACCACGAACGAGAGCGCAACAACGCTCCCGATCGCAGTCAATACAATCTTTTCCCTCGTGAACGTCATGCCTTCTTGCCGCGACGCTTGATCAGCTTCATCGAACCGGCGCCCGCGCCGCCGACGAGCAGCATGGCGAGCAGTCCGGGCAACGGCGCGCCCGACGGAACGTGGCCGACGGCCTTCACGTTGCCAATCGGCATCCACTCGTCCTTGCCGCTGCCGTTCTTTTCGAATTCAAGATATGTGGTGCCGTGCTTTTCGACGAATTCAGTCGAATACACAGTGCGCCCGTTGTTGCGCTCAAGGTAGAATCCCACGCGGTCGCCAGCCTTGAGGGCGCCGAGATCGACGAGACCGTCGTTGAGCTTCTTGGCGAACTCGGCGTTGCCGGAATTCGCCTTGAGGTAGTCGCCAAGCTCGCCGTCGGAAAGATCCTTGCCGTAGACCACATAGCCGACCTTGCCGGAATTGCTGATCGATTTGAAGTCGGACGTGAAGGAGAACGAATCAAGATCTTGGTTTATCTGTATAAAACTATACCCGTTAGGCTTGTTTACCAAAGTATAGGCCGCATCGTCCGCAGACGCCCCCAGCGCCGTCAATGTTACTATTGCAACACCCAGAATCGCCTTGATTGCCGAAACGCTCTTATTTGCACCTTTTTTCATCTTTTTGTACCTTTTTTGTAACCCTATTGGGCGTAAAGCAGTTGAGTATTCTATCAAACGGACTGTGGCGCGTCAAGCAGTTTCGCAATTTTTTTTATTGCTCTCTACCAGCAGAAGTCTGGCAGAATCTCGGCGAGCGGCACGGTGACGAACGCCCGTTCGCGGGCGCGGGGATGCGGGAGAGTAAGTTCGGGCTCGTCCAAAACGAGGTCGCCAAAGGCGATCAGATCTAGGTCTATCGTGCGCGGCGCGTTGCGCACTCCCGTGCGCACGCGCCCCTGCGCGTCTTCTATCGCGTGCATTCGCCGCGAGAAGTCGTGTACTTCGAGCGAGGTCTCGAACGCGGCAACCTGGTTGAGAAACCTCATGTGCGCGAACTCCGGCGGAACGTCGACGCCGGCGTTGTCCAGCATGGAACTGGCCTTGACGAGGCGCGTCCCCGGCAAAGCGGCAAGCGCGGCGAGGGCGCGTTCGAGGCGGTCCCTGCGCGGCTCGATGTTGCTTCCGAGAGCTACGATTGCAAGAACAGTGCCGTCCATGTCAAGTGCGCGGCCTCACGCGGCGAGTGGCAACCGCCGTAAGCGGGTCTTCCGGCCAGTAGTGTTTAGGATAGCGCCCGCGCAGGTCTTTTCTCACGAGGGCGTATGACGTGCGCCAGAAGGACGCCAGATCCTTCGTTATCTGCACCGGTCGTTGCGCCGGCGAAAGCAATTTCATGACGATCGGCACCGTGCCGTTTGCGACCTTTGGCGTCTCCTGTAGGCCGAAACACTCCTGAAGGCGCACCTGCACGAACGGCTCCGCCTCTTCGTAGTGTATGATCATCTGCGAGCCGCTTGGCACTCTCATCTTCACGGGAGCGGCCTGGTCGAGAGCGCGGCGGTCGAGTCCGCACGAAGCAAGCGCCGCGTCGAGAACGGACGCGAGATCGAGTTTTTCCAGATGCGCCCAGCGGCTCATGCCGAGGGTGAAAGCGGCGAACCAGTCCTCGAGTTTTTCCGCAAGGGCCGCGTCCGAAACGTCCGGCCACGGTTCGCCGAGCACTCGATGAAGGAAACATATCCGCGACTGCAGCTGGC
>JAFPNP010000232.1 GCA_017411125.1 Kiritimatiellia bacterium | reverse complement strand
TCGAGGTAGCTGCCGTCGCACCAGCGGTAGACTTCGACTGCGAGGAGGTTGTCGCCGTCCTTCAGGAACTTCGTGACGTTGAACTCGCTGGGCAGCTTGGAGTCCTCCGCGTACCCGACCTGCCGTCCGTTAACCCACACGTAGTACGCAGAGTATACGCCGTCGAAGCGCAGGAACACTTCGCGGCCTTTCCATCCGGCGGGGACGGTGAACGTGCGGCGGTAGGAAGAGACGGGGTTGTAGTCGGGGGCGCCGGTGTCCACGTCAAGTATCTTCGGCCACTGCCTGGCGTGCGGATAGCGGGAGTTCGTGTAGCCAGGCGACCCGAATCCGCGCGTCTCCACGCAGCTGGGCACGTCTATCGTGAACCAGCCGGAGTCGTCGAAGTCCGTCTTCCAGAAGTCGAGCGGGCGCATGGCGGGATTGCCGCACCAGCTGATCTTCCACGTGCCGTTGAGGGACTTGCGGAAGGGCGTCGCCGGCTCCAAATCGTTCGTCAGCGCGGCGGACACCGTTGCGAGCGGCATGGAATATGCCCTCGCCGGTTCGCGGTTGCGCGAGTTGACGGCGGGATTTTCCCAGTCGTTGGTCGCGGCGGAGGCGAACGCGGCCGCAGCCGCGATAGCCGTCAATGCTGTGATCTTCATGTTGACTTTGCTCCTTGCATTTATCGTTTCGTAAATCGTCATCGCTCCGTCAGGAGCGCCACGCAATGAACGACGACGCCTTTGCCGGCGCCTACGTCGTCCATCTTCTCGTTCGTCTTGCCTTTCACCGACACCGCCGACGCCGGCACGTCCATCAACTCCGCCAGGCGCGCGCGGATCGCTTCCACGTGCGGACGGAGCTTCGGGCGTTCGCATATCACCGTCGCATCGATGTTTTCCACGGAGAATCCCGCCTCGAGCACTTCACCGATTGCCGTGCGTAGGAGGGCGGCCGAATCGGCGTCCTTCCATTTGGAATCGCTGTCGGGGAAGTGCGATCCGATGTCGCCGAGCGCCGCCGCGCCGTAAAGCGCGTCGATTACGGCGTGGATGAGCGCGTCCGCGTCTGAGTGGCCCTTGAGCCCCGGCGCATCGGGGATGAGGACGCCGCCGAGCTTCAGCGGACGCCCCTCGTCGAACACGTGCGAGTCGTACCCGTAACCTATGCGCATGGGACGGCGCCTCAGGCGATGGAGATGTTTATTCCGCCGTCCTCGGACCGGGGAGGACGCGCGTCGTCGCGGGCGGAATCGGCGTTCACCGATATCTGCGGCTTGCCGCCGCTTTTCTTCGCGCGGGGCGGGCCGATCAGGCAGCCGTGGATTCGTCCCTGCGTCTTCGGCGCCTGCTCGACGAAGCACTCGTCCTTGAGCATTTCTAGGACGCGGGCGATCATGTCTTCGCCCAGTTCCTTGTGCTGGTTCTCGCGCCCGCGGAACTGCAGGGTGAGTTTGACTTTGTTGCCTTCCGAGATGAACTGGCGTATCTGGCGGAGCTTGTGCTCCAAGTCGCCGGTGTCCGTGCCCGGATGGAACTTGATTTCCTTGACCTGCGTGGTCTTCTGGGCCTTGCGCTGCTGCTTGGCCTTGATGGACTCTTCGTAGCGGAACTTTCCGTAGTCCATTATCTTGCAGACCGGCGGCGTCGCCGTGGGCGTTATCTCGACAAGGTCGAGACCCTGCTGGTCCGCCATGCGCTGCGCCTGCGAAGTCGGCATGACGCCGAGCATCTGGCCGTTGGAGTCAATCACGCGCACCGACGGCACGCGGATCTTGTAGTTGACTCGGGTAAAGGAAGCGATAAGTCACCTCACCTTTTTAGTTGTTCATTGTTTGTTCTTCAGTTCTTCATCGACCCTTTCGATGAAGGCCTCAAGCTTCATTGCGCCGAGGTCGCCCTCGCCGCGCCTGCGCACCGACACGACGCCGGCCGCTTCGTCGCGTCCGCCGGCGACGAGCAGGTACGGAACCTTCTCGACCGTTCCGGCGCGGATCTTCGCGCCGAGTTTGTCGGCGGATGCGTCGATTCCGGCGCGGAGGCCCTTTGCCGCGAGCGCGTCGCGGATCGATTCCGCGTAAGGAACCTGCTTGTCCGTGATCGGGAGAATGCGCACCTGCTCCGGCGCGAGCCACAGCGGGAACGCGCCGGCGTAGTGTTCGATCAAGATTCCGATGAAACGCTCGAGCGAACCGAGCACGGCGCGGTGGAGCATCACGGGATGGTGCTTCTGGCTGTCAGGGCCGATGTACTCCGCGTTGAGGCGTTCCGCGCTGGGAAGCTGGTAGTCGAGCTGGATGGTGCCGCACTGCCAAGGGCGCCCGAGCGCGTCGATGAGCGTGAATTCGAGCTTCGGGCCGTAGAACGCGCCCTCGCCGGGCTGAATCACGTAGTCCATGCCGGACGCCTTGCAGGCCGCCGCGAGCGCGGCTTCGGCGTGCTGCCACGTGGCCTCGTCACCCACGTGGTCGTCCGGCATCGTGGAAAGCTTCACGAGCAGGTTCTTGTCGAAGCCGAAGTCCTTGTACACGTCCTTCAGAAGGCAGCAGAACTTGGCGACCTCTTCTTCGATCTGGTCTTCGGTGCAGATGATGTGCGCGTCGTCCTGCACGAACCCGCGCACGCGCATTATGCCGTGCAGCGTGCCGCTCGGCTCGTTGCGCGCGCAGTGGCCGAACTCGGCGAGACGCAAGGGAAGATCCTTGTAGGAACGCATGCGGCTCTTGAATATCTCGAGCGCGCCGGGGCAGTTCATGGGCTTGACGGCGAACACGCGCTTCTCGCTCTCCGTCACGAACATGTTCGCCTTGTAATGATCCCAGTGCCCGCTTCTCTCCCACAGGCTGCGCGGCATGATGGCCGGCGTGTTGACTTCCTGGTAGCCGTCCTTCACGAGCTTTTCGCGCATGTAGTCCTGAAGGGCGATGTAGACGGACCAGCCTTTCGGATGCCAGAATATCTGGCCAGGATCTTCCGGATCGAGATGGAAGAGATCCAGCTCCACGCCGAGGCGGCGGTGGTCGCGCTTCTTCGCTTCTTCGAGACGGGCGATGTACGCGTCCAGTTCGGCCTGGTCTTTGCCGACAATGCCGTAGACGCGCTGGAGCATCTTGTTGTTTTCGTCGCCGCGATAGTAGCTGCCGGCGACCTTCATCAGCTTCACCGCGCCGATCTGCGCGGAATGCTCCACGTGCGGGCCGCGGCACATTTCGAAATAGTCGCCGACGGTGTATGTGCTTATCGTCTCGCCTTCCGGGATGTCCGCAAGACGCTCGAGTTTGTATTTCTGCCCGGCAAGACGCGCGGCCACGTCGGCGCGGGACATCTGTTCGCGCACGAAAGGCTCGTCCAGCGCGATGAGACGCGCTATTTCCTTTTCTATGGCCGGGAAATCTTCTGGCGCGAGACGGTGTTCGAGGTCGAAATCGTAGTAGAAGCCGTCGTCCGTGGCGGGGCCGATATCCGTCTGCGTGCCTGGAAAAAGATTGCAGACCGCCCTCGCGGTCAGGTGGGCGGCCGAATGCCGCCGCATTTCGTCTGTTATGTCCATTAGTCCGTATTTCTCCTTGAAACTGTAGTATGATAGCGAATTTCAGCGGCGGAAACAAGCATAAAACGAAGAAAAGTTTTCGCACGTGGAAGGGCGTACCCTTACGCACGGTTTGTTCGCGGCGGCGCACAGAGGACGTTGCCGTCCTGCCATGGCAGGGCGGCAACAGATGCCTTAGGGGATATAATCACAAACACCCCACTTTATGTGCATAAACACCCCACTTTGTGTACATAAACACCCCACTTTGTGATTATATCCCTATAGGGGAAGCGCGGCATCCCCTTGGCGCGACGGCGTTTCCCCTTGGAAACGCGTCTTCGGCTTCTCTCGTTTTGGGAAAAACGGCATCTGTTTTGTATAAATCCGGCGGCTCATCCTTGCAAAACTTTCGAATTTGTTTTGACTTGTACACTGATGGAAGAAATAGTATTATTGCGTCTTCAGTTCAAAAGGAGATCTGGCAGATGAAGAAATCGAAAATGTTCAATACGGTGCGTCGAGGACGCCGCGTTCTGCAATGCGGTGCGTTGTTTGCCGCAACGGCGGCTTTTGCGGCAATAGGCGCGCCTGCGCCGATTCCAATGGCTGAGACTCTTACGAATACGTTGACCACGGCGTGGGGACGCAAGGTCACGCCGCAAAATGCATGGCGCGAATATCCGCGTCCGCAAATGGTGCGCGGCAATTGGCAGTGTCTGAACGGCGAATGGGATTTCGCAATGGTGCCGGTCAATTCGGACGCGCCGCGCGTTTTTCCCGAACGCATCCTCGTGCCGTTCGCGGTGGAATCGAAGCTTTCCGGCATCGGACGCGCGGTGAAGCCGGAAAACCTACTGTGGTACAGGCGGACGTTCTTCGCAGGGCCGCTGGACGGTGGACGTTTGATTCTTCATTTCGAGCGCGTGGATTATCGCGCCATGGTGTACGTGAACGGCACAGAGGCGACGGACGTGCCGCACGAAAACGGCAACGCGCCGTTCAGCCTGGACATAACGGATTTCGTGCGGGACGGGACGAACGAGCTGAAGGTCTGCGTGTGGGATCCTACCGACTCCGGCCCGGGCGGAACTGGAAAGCAAGCGAGGTTGCGGGACAGCGCGTTCTTCGGCACGGTGAGCGGCATATGCGGAAGCGTGTGGACCGAGCGCGTGTGCGAGACGTATCTCGCGGACTGGCGAATCGACACGGACGCGGAACGTGGAACGGTGCGCATACGGCCCGAGCTGCGAGGCCGGCGACGCGATGCGCAGGTGGAGGCCATCGTCTCGTTCGCCGGGAAAGAAGTGGCCAGAGGGACGATGGCGCCTGGGGACGATGCTTTGGAAATATCTTTGCCGCGTCCCGTGCGCCTATGGTCTTGCGCGAAGCCCAACCTCTACGACGTGGCGCTGAAAGTGCGTTCCGCCGCCGGCACCGACGAAGTGAAGGGGTACTTCGGCGTCCGCACCGTCTCCACCGCCCTTGACGCGCGCGGCATACGGCGCGTGACCGTGAACGGCGAGTTCACGTTCCTCCTTGCTACGCTGAGCCAGGGATGGTGGCCTGACGGACTGCTCACGCCGCCCTCCGAAGACGCATGCCGTTTCGACGTGGATTTCCACAAGAAGGCCGGCTTCAACTCCATACGCAAGCACATAAACGTCGAGCCGCGCGCGTTCTACGCCCATTGCGACCGCATCGGCGTGATGGTGCTGCAGGACATCCCGTCAGGCAACGAGTATTCGCGTCTGCAAGACCGCGCGGCGTCGAACGCGCGGTACGGAAACTTCCGACGCGAACTGAAGGACTGCATTGCAATGCTGCGCAACCATCCGTGCGTGGCAATGTGGATTCCGTTCAACGAAGGATGGGGCCAGCCCGGTCCTGACAGAACGCGCGACACGATACGCTGGATAAAGCGCACGGATCCGTCGCGTCTCGTCGACGGCCCGTCGGGATGGAACGACTACGAAGGAGGCTTTACGCATGTGAGAGGGTGGAACCGCGCGCGCGACGCGACGGACGCGAACACGTATGCGGACATGCTGGACTTCCACAGCTATCCGCACGCCGTCATGCCGCCGCCCGGCGCGAGCCGCGTTTCGTTCTGCGGCGAGTTCGGCGGACTCCACGCCTGCATAGCGGGGCATTCTTGCGATCCGCTTGCGATGCGGGGCGACTGCCACGATTATTTGAAGGGCATGCGCGATCCGAGGGCGCCGCTCGGACCGGTGCCACTGGACGACGGCGGCGCATGGCGCGAGCGCAACAGGACGCGCTACCTCGAACTGATGAAACCTGTCGTGGAGATGGCGAGAAAGGGTCTTGGCGGATGCGTCTTCACCGAAGCGCAGGACCAGTATTGGGAGTTCATGGGCTTCATGACGTTCGACCGCGCCGTCATGAAGTTCGATTTCGACTTCCTGCGTTCGCTCCACGCGGAAATATACGAGGCGGCGCGCGCCGGCGCCGCAGCGCAATGATGCTGGCGCACCGAAAATCCTATTCAATAACGACGAAGCCGTGTATCGAGCCGTAGGTTTCCGGATCGTACAGCGACCACGTCACCTTTCCGTCCCGGTCGAATTCCACGAGCTGCCAACCGCGGCGCGAATCGTTCCGCCCGTGGCCAGTCCAGTTGGATACGAGAAGATGTCCGTTCGCAAACTCTTCGATCGATGCGAGAAAGTAGAACGACTTGTTTTTGTCTTCCGGTGCGCGAAATGACTTGAGAAGGGCGCCCTTTGCGTCGAAAAGCAACGCCTCCTTCGAATACCCGGCTCCGGTCCAGTATCCCTTGCCGTCGAGCGAGGGAACGGCATAGTACATGTTGCGTCCACGCGGCAGCTTCGCCTCCAGGAGCGAAACTCCGTCCCGGTCGCCGTTCTCTTTCGGAAGGCGTCCGCGCGTGAAGCCGGTCTCGTGGGCTATCAGCACGTCGCCGTCCGTAAGGAGCGTCATC
>JAFPNP010000231.1 GCA_017411125.1 Kiritimatiellia bacterium | reverse complement strand
GGCGTTTGCGGTTCAAGCCACTTGACCTGAAAAGCACCGCATAACTGCAAAAACACAATCACGAAGTCCACGGCGCAAAGTGTAGCAAAATCTCCGCCCACTACCATCCCATAGCGGGATGATTTTTAACGCAGAGGCGCAGAGACGCAGAGCGACATCGGCTACACGTCGTAAGTTGTCTTGAAGTGTCGCGACAGCAAAAGCGCGTTGCACCTGGCCGCCGCCATCGTGTATAATTCGTGGACTACCAAATCAACACGAAAGGACACACGATGAGCAGCAAAAAGGCCAAGGCAACGCGCCGGAGAATGATATCATGTTTCGCTCAGATAGTGCAAGAGCATATTTCGGGGTGGAAGATCGAGCAGATCGCCGCCGGCGAGAAGGTAAAGGCGAGGAAGTTCTCGTACAGCTCGCAGGTCTACCTGCTGATGCTGTCGCAGTTCCTGCACCTGTTCAGCCTCAACGAGATCGTGGACGTGTCGAAGATATACGCCCCGGAGCTCTCGCGGCTGCGCGGCATCACCCCCGCGAATCTCAACACGTTCTCCAATGCGAACCGCACGCGCGACCCGAAGGTGATGCAATCGTTCTTCTGGGAGGTGTACGACACCTTCCGTAGGCAGGACGGGGGCTTCGTCAGGGGACGCCACCACGGAAGGCTGACGAGGTTCAACCTGCGGGGGATCTACGCGATAGACTCGTCGACGATACAGCTCGCGTACTGGTGCATCGACTGGGCGAAGCACCGGCAGAGGAAGGCAGCCGTGAAGATCCACATGGTTGCCAACGTCGCCAACAGGCTGCCGCACTTCTGCGTGTTCGGCAGGGCGAAGGACCACGACAGCAAGATGGAGGACGAGCTGTTCAACTCGCTGAAGGAGGGCGACATAGGAATCGCGGACAGGGCGTACAACCATTTCAAGGCACTGCACAGGCAGTCGCTGCGCGGGGTGTTCTTCGTCGTGCGCGAGAAGATCGGCATGAAGTACAGGGTCGTGAGGCGGGTCGCCAAGAAGGACCTCGGCGAGAACATCATCTCCGACGAGACGATTATGCTGACGGGGCAGCGCACGTCGAAGGAGTATCCGTGCGCCATGCGCAGGGTGGTGGCCCGCGTGAAGGTCGACGGCAAGTGGCGCACGATGGTGTTCCTGACGAACAACTTCGAGTGGGCCGCCTCGACCATAGCGGAACTCTACAAGGCGCGCTGGGAGGTGGAGCTGCTGTTCAAGGAGCTCAAGCAGACGCTCCAGCTCCAGGACTTCTACGGCGAGAACGAGAACGCCGTCGCGTGGCAGATATGGGCGGCGCTGCTGACGCACCTCGTCCTCAGATGGCTCAAGTACAAGTCGGGCGCGGCGTGCAGCTATTCGCGCTTCGCGGCGCTCGTGCGCGCCATCGTCTGGCTGAAGAAGGACGCGATGGCGATACTGCGCTCCTATGGGATAGCACCACCCCCTGACCCCGGGGGAGTCGCGTCTGGAATGCCGTATTTGCCGGGGTTCGAGAAGATGTTCCTGAAGTCTGTGGGATAGCAGAATGGCGGTTTTACGGGCAAACGCGGGGAGAATCATCACAGGCTGCCAAAACACAATTTTCTTATCTTGCTAAATTCCGCGCATTGTGCGCGGAATCAGGAAATGTTATACCCCAAGTTTGCCACTTGAGTAACCCCGGAAAGTAGAAATCACCCAATACCCTATTGCATCTCTCGGACATCTATGTTATAATTATCGCCATGTCACCTAATTGCCTAAAGGAGCGGCGATGCACATTGAGAGGTACAACAACAACGGAATCGACTACCTGAGGTTGGTCGAGGGCAAGCGCATGGTTGCGCCCAACGGCAGGAGCCGCGTGGGCAAGAAGGTGCGGCTGTGCATCGGCGCGCTGGCCAAGTTCGACGACGGCAGGCCGGACTACCTCGGACGGCTCAGGCAGTCGTTCCGGGACGGGAAGCCGCTGATACCCTCGCTCCAGCGGTTCGTGGGCGAGCCGCGGCCGAGGACGGTCACCGTCACGTTCGAGGCCGGGGATCCGAAGTGCCTTGGCAAGCCGAAGCTCATGGCGGCGACGATCCTCGATCCGGTGTTCAACGCGCTCGGGCTGGGAGCCCTCCTCGCGAGCGTCAAGCATGCGTCGAAGTTGCGCTACGACCTGGCGGGCATCGTGCGGCTGCTCGTGTACGGCAGGATCCTCGATCCCGCGTCGAAGTGCGCGACCATGGCCCGGAACGAGAAGTGGCTCGCCCCCGTCGTGTCCAGCAGCAACGGCGACAACGTCTACGACGCGCTGACGGTCATCGAGAGGAACCGTCGCCAGATCCTGCGGCGCATGAACACGTGCATCACGCGCGGGACGGGGCGCAAGGCCGGCACTGTGTTCTACGACGTGACAAATTTCTTCTTCGAGGTCGAGGACGCCGACCCCGACGAGGAGGTGGAGAGCGTGGCGGACGACGGGACGAAGAAGGTCGAGGCGGTCAAGGGGCTGCGGCAGCGGGGCGTCAGCAAGGAGAACAGGCCCCAGCCCATCGTCCAGACGGGACTCTTCCTCGACGACCAGGGCATCCCCCTGTCCATCGAGGAGTTCCCGGGCAACACGCTGGACGCGCAGACGCTGAAGGACGCAATGCACAGGACCGTCGACAACTTCG
>JAFPNP010000230.1 GCA_017411125.1 Kiritimatiellia bacterium | reverse complement strand
TCGTGCTGAAGTTTCCGCCGAGCAAAAAATGCCCGAACGGGCTCGCTTTCACATGGCTGAACGACAGCCAGACGCCTGACCGCATTCCGGGAATGCATCCGAAATACAGGTACGGAGACAACGGCCTGCTCTTCGAAGGCACTAACGGGGCGTTCAACGGCGTGGTGTACCAGTACAACCCGATCGTGGTGTCGTACGGCGGGCACGAGTGGAACGAGGAAAGCAAACGGGTGCAGAACGAATGGAACAAGAAACTGCGTCCCCTGACCTTCCACAACCACTACCGCCAGTTCGTCCAGGCGTGCCTCGACTTGAGGCCGCAGGACTGCGGCTGCGGAATGGGCTACTCGGCGCCGTTCTGCCAGTCGTTGCTGCTCGGATGCATCGCGCTGCGCTTCCCCGGTCGGGAATTGAGATTCGACCCGTCCACCGGACGTTTTACCAACTGTCCTGAAGCAAACGCATTCCTGAAGGCGCCGTCGCGCGGCGACTTTACGATGAAAGACTTCGCCTGACAGCACAATCGCAACGAAAAACAAAAGGAAAAACGAAATGGACATAAAAAACACAATGACGGCCTTGGCCGCGGTCGCCGCGATGGCGTTTGGCGGATGCTGCAGCACCGCCAAACCCGACTACGACACCTTGATCAGCCACCGGGGCGAATCTCACGACGCGCCAGAGAACACGCTGCCCGCCTACAAGACGGCCGTGGAACGCGGATTCGGCTTCGAGTGCGACATCTATCTTTCCGCCGACAAAGAGGTGTTCACGTTCCACGACAAGACGCTCACCCGCACGACCGGCGGCGCCTGCACGAAGAAGTGCTCCGAGGCAAGCTGGAAGGACGAAATATCGAAGGTGGACGTCGGCGGCTGGGGCAAGTGGAAGGGATCGAAGTTCTCGCCCACCCGCCCGGCTCTGCTCGCCGAAGTGCTCGAACTGGCGCGCGACGGGCGTCAAATCTACGTGGAGGTGAAGCCCGGCCCGGAAATCGTGCCGTACATCAAGAACGTGTTCGACAAGCACAATCGGAAGAACGCCACGCCGCGCAACACGCTCTTCATCGCCTTCAACCGCGAAACGTGCAAGAAGCTCAAGGAACTTATGCCTGAATACAAAGTGTACTGGCTCACGGGCTCGAAAACCAAAGACGGTCCGGTGACGGCGGAGTACATCATCAAGGGCATAAAAGAGACCGGCGCCGACGGCGTGGACTGCCATTTCAACCGCAACATCATAACCGCCGACCTCATAAAGAAGGTAAAGGATGCCGGGTACGAGTTCCACGTCTGGACCGTGGACAGGCTTCCCGACACTCTCGCCGCGTTCGAACGCGGCGCACAGACCGTAACCACGAACTGCGCGAAGAAGCAGCTCGACGAATACAGGGCGAGAAAGTAAAGACATGGTACGCATAGTCGAATGGGCTGCGGACAAACCGCAGAGCCGCGCAGTCACGAAATTCCTCGAACGCAGCGCGTTCCCGGAGGAGGCCGAAAAAGCCGCCGCCGAGGTGCTCGCCGCAATCCGCGCCGAGGGCGACGCCGCCGTCGCACGGTACGTGGAGAAGTTCGAGGGGGCGCACCTCGCGCCAAAGCGCTTCCGCGTGACGGACGAAGAACTCGCAGCCGCCGAGGCATCCGTCCCGCCAGACCTCAAACGGGCGGTAAAGGACGCCTACGCCCGCGTGATGCGATTCTCGAAGGCGTCGCTGCGCAAGCCATGGACGATGAAGACGCCCAAGGGCGGGACGGCGGGCGAATTCTTCTCGCCCATGGACCGCGTTGGCGTGTACGTGCCTGGCGGCACGGCGCCGCTCGCCTCGACGAGCGTAATGACCGTCACGCTCGCCGCCGCCGCCGGCGTCAAGGAGATCGTTGCCTGCACCCCGGCGGGCCCGTCCGGCACGCCGAACCCGGTGCTGCTCTACGCCCTCAAACTCGCCGGCGCCACGGAAGTCTACCGCGTGGGCGGCATACAGGCGATCGGACTCATGGCATTCGGCACGAAGACCGTGAAGAAAGTGCAGAAGATCGTCGGACCGGGCAATGCATACGTGACGGCGGCGAAGAGACAGGTCTACGGTTTCGTCGGCATCGACCAGGTGGCCGGGCCAAGCGAGATCGCCGTCCTCGCCGACGGCACCGTGAGCGCACAATGGGTGGCTGCGGATCTCCTGAGCCAGGCCGAACACGGCAGCGGATGGGAAAAGAGCCTGCTCGCCACGCAATCGCGGGAGTTTGCGGAGGAAGTGAAGCGCGTGCTCATCGAACAGACGAAGACGCTGTCACGCAAGGCGCTCGTCCAGCGCGTGATCGACCGCGACGGAATCCTCATCGCCGTGACGCCGACGGTGGAGGACGGCCTCGAACTGGTGAACCGCTTCGCGCCGGAGCATTTCGAGATAATGTGCAAGGACGCGACCAAGTTGATGAAGGGCGTGCGCAGCGCGGGCGCGGTGTTCGCCGGCGCGTGGACGCCAGAATCCGCGGGCGACTTCGTCGCCGGCCCGTCGCACGTGCTGCCCACCGGCGGCGCGGCGAACATGTTCAACGGTCTCACGCCGGACGACTTCCGCCGCCGCCACTCGTTCGTCGCGTTCACGAAGGGCGACCTCGCCCAGACCAAAGCAACGATCGAGGCGTTCGCCCGCGTCGAGGGCCTTGACGGACACGGACGCGCCGCTACCATCCGCTTCGAGAAACAGCAGTGAAGACGCGCACGTTCATAGACCAGGTCGACGTCATCGTCCGCTCCGGCAAGGGCGGCGACGGCGCGGCCACGTTCCGCCGCGAGGCTCTCGTCGCGTTCGGCGGCCCGGACGGCGGCGACGGCGGGCGCGGCGGCGACGTCGTGCTGCGCGCTTCCACCCATGTCAACTCCCTCATCGCGCTGTACTACGACCCGAAACTCTTCGCGGAGGACGGCGTGCCCGGCTCCGGGAAACGATGCTACGGACGGCGCGGAAAAGACCTCGTGGTGGACGTTCCCTGCGGGACGCTCGTGACGGACTGCGCGACGGGGCTTCTCGTTGCGGACATCGTCTCGCCCGGCCAGCGCGTCGTCGTCGCCACTGGCGGCGCGGGCGGATACGGAAACGTGCATTTCAAAAGTTCCGTGAACCAAGCTCCGACCGAGCACACCCCCGGCGGCCCCGCCGAAGAACGGCGGCTGCACCTTGAACTGAAAACGATAGCGGACGCCGGTCTGCTCGGCTTCCCGAACGCCGGCAAAAGCTCACTTCTCACGGCACTCTCGTCGGCCACGCCCAAAATAGCGTCCTATCCTTTCACCACGCTCAACCCCATCGTCGGCACGATAGAGTACGACGACTTCGCGCAAGTGCGGATGGCGGACGTTCCGGGAATCATCGAGGGCGCGTCGCGCGGCGTCGGCCTCGGAATCGACTTTCTCCGCCACCTCGAACGCGCGCGCGTGCTGGTCTACGTCATCGACATGGCAGGAACGGACAACCGCAAGCCATGGGACGACTACCGCATCCTCGCCGCCGAAATCGCCGACTTCAACACGGAACTGCCGGAGCGTCCGTTCCTCGTGGTCGCCAACAAGATGGATCAGGCCGCCGCCAGACGCAACCTGAAGCGTTTCGTGGCAGAGACGGGCGTGACGCCTATCGTGCTCAGCTGCAAACCGACGCTCAAGAACCTGCGCGAGTACGCGGACCTGAAGGATTACGACGGCGAAGTGGGGCTTGGCGCATTCAAAGCCGCGCTGCGCGGCATAGTGAACCCCAAGCCACGCGCCCACCAGCACCTTGACGCGGCGCCGCCCCCCCTCCACGAAATGCCGGACACGACGGGCGACGAAATTCCCGCCGAAGCGCTGAAGTTCGCGACCTTCCTCAAGCTGGACGCGCCGAAGAAGAAGCGGCATCCCAGCCGCGGCAACATCCACTGACGCCACCAGACAAGGCACGATGGTCTTATCGCACGCAAATTACTGGTTCACAAGCCAATCGCAGAACGACAATACCTGATTGTCGTCAGTCAGATTTGCGGCATAGTCAAGCAGGCCACTCTGCAACTGCGTATAGATTTCTTCAGCCATCGCCTTTTCAATCGCAGCACCTACGAAAGCGATGTACACCTTCTTGAAGGTGGCGCGGATTCGGTCAAGCGCGGCCCGCGCCGTCTTCCAATGCTCGTCGGCTCCCGCCGGATCGATTCCACCCTTCAACTCGCCCATGACGACATAGTTCTTCTGGTCGGCGAGAATCGGGGCGAGGGACTTCGCGTCAAGTGCATTAGAGAACTTGTTAAACACAACGAAGTCGACGTTTTTCGACACACCGGGAACATTCACGTTATGCACCAGCATCCGCACGTATTCACCGTTCGCCCACTTGATCGCCTTTGCGGCAGAGACATCTGCGACAGAGCATTCAAGCCCATCAATCCATTCGCCCTTCCCACCGCATACAGCGAACGGCAAGTGTCTCAGCCGCAGTTGCGCAGCGACCTTCTGCGACAACTTCTCCCTAGCCATGACTCCGATGGCATTTCTCATTCTACCGCCAAGCTGCTCGCCAAGTGCCAAAAGATAGCGATAGACGATTTCATCTACATACTTTCGTCCCACAGGACCTATTACGCGCTTGATAAATTCTTCAAGCAATCTCGTCTTGTCGTCATCGTCCATGTTGCCCTGCGCCTTAACGGAATAGCCAGCAGCGAGAAGCAGTTCAGATTGCAATTCAGGCATCTTGAGCACGTCGCCACAACATTTCGTTGTGGCATTCAACTGCGCCCACAGAGCCTTACCCTGATCTATGTAAGGAGTAGATTCTACGTCTCGACGAAGAGCAATCGCAAGAAAGCCGTCCCGGCGCGCCTCTTGCGTCGTCACCAAATCCTGCGGGCACAAAACGTAAGGCATAGCCTTTGCCATCACTTCACCTCCTTGAAAAACTGCTCCTTGACCGCCTTGGCAACGGCGGCAGCCAGAACTGGCGGGACGGCATTGCCAACCTGCCCGAATTGCGTCATGGCAACATTTCTCGCGTAACTATATGAATCGAGACGCACTCCAGCGAACTCCCAATCTACGGGAAACGTCTGAAGGCACGCCAGTTCCCTGACCGTAAGCATTCTGTCCAAGTACGGATGTATGAAATCCCTATAGCCGCTTCGCGTCACTGTCGGCGATGGTTTGCCAGGGTCGAGCCTGCGATACGTGCAGCCAAAAATCTTCTCCTTGTCCGCAAGTTTCTCGCCAATGCCTACCTTATGCATCTTCGCAATGGTAGATGGAGCGTGGGCAGTTGCTTCGTGATTCTTAATAACCATGTTTTGTAATTCTCTCCGCAATTGTTCCTGCCACGCGCAACGCGGTCTCGGACGGAGGCGTTGCACGTGGCAATTTGCCGATCGCATCCCACACCGTCGTGTACGGTTGGATTTCGTGTCCAAACAAATCCGTCCTTGCGGTTTGCTTCACATCCCCGTGTGTCGGTGCAGGAAACTCAAATGGAACATGGATACGATTCCCAACAATGAAAATTCGCTCCCTAAACTGCGGTGCCCCGTATGACGCAGCATTAAGGACCTGATATTTCACCTCGTAGCGATATGTTCGCCCCTTGAACTCAATTGGCTGCGTAGCCTCCTCGATAATTGCCTCCAGTGCGCGGCCATGCTCCCAGTTCGCAAGGCCGCGAACATTCTCCATCACAAAGCCGACAGGCAATGCCTCCCGAACAATACGAATAAATTCAAGAACGAGGCGGCCTCTTGGATCGTTAAGCCCCATCCGTTTACCCGCAAGACTGAAACTCTGACAGGGCGGACCGCCTACGACAAGAGCTGCCTCTAATGGCTTGAGATGTCCCACCGCAAGAATCGCATCGGTCGTCACTTTGTTTATATCGCCCTCTATTACAGGAGTATCTGGCATATTCACACGAAGCGTCCTACAACAGGCAGGGTCACGCTCCACGCAGACCGCCGTCTCAAATCCAACTTCATGAAAGCCTATGTCAAGCCCGCCCGCGCCGCTGAAAAGCGATATCATCTTGTTGTTGCTTTGATTCATCGCTGCTTATTATACCATATTCCAAATCCACGACGAAACGCAGTCTCATATTCCCTTAACCGTGACGGAATGTTCGCCGGGGCCAAGTTCGCGCGGCTTCTCGCCGGGCGGGACGACGGTTGCCGTCGTCCCGGCGGGAATGGAAAACTTCCACACGAGCCGCCCGCCGTCCTCGTAACGCCACTCGCTCTTTATCAACCCCTGGCGGGAACGATATGAAGCCTTGCAGAATCCCATCCGGCGATCCGGTTTCGGCGAGAGAGTGAAATGTTTGTATCCGCCGGACTTGCCGGAACGGATTCCCGCCATCGTGCGGTACATCCATCCCAGCACCGCACCGTTCGCGTAGTGGTTGAAGCTGTTCATCTCAAACGGGCCGAACCCGCGTTCTTTCGTGTAGCCGTCCCATCTTTCCCATATCGTCGTCGCGCCCTGATCGACCGAATAAAGCCAGCCGGGGCAGTCATGTTGCAAAAGAACGGAATATGCGAGCGACGGCTCGCCGAGAACGTCCGAAAGCACGTCAAGCAGATGCGGCGTGCCGAGGAAACCCGTGCCGACCTTGAAACCTCCAGCCTTTACGCTTGCGGCCAAATCCGCCTTGGCGGCATCCGTCGCCTCCTTGGAAGGGAAAAGTCCAAGTTTCAGCGCAAAAAGGTTCGGCGTCTGCATGACGCGGTACCTTGCGGCGAAACGCCCCTTGTGGTCGAGATAGAGGTTCCTGAAGCGTGCCGTCGCGGACGCTTCCCGCTTTGCAAACGCCTCGGCATCTTTGTCGCGCCCGATGGCTCTCGCCATTTCGCCCATCATCTTCAAATCCCAAATATGGTAGCACGATCCGAGGAGATTCCAGTACTGGCGCTCGTCCGCGCCGGTCTCGCCGTCCCAGAACGGATTTCTCGAAAACCGTGCGCCCCATCCCCTTCTGTGTCCCTCGTACATCGCCGGAGAAAGCCAGTCCGCACACTGCCTTTCATCTTCGGGCGTAGTCCAGTTCGTCCTGTCGAGACAAACCATAAAACGCATCATGGCGTCCCAGTTCGCCCGCACGACGGAAACGTCGCCGAACTGCCGCCAGAGCGTGTACGGAACAATGACGCCGGCATCCGCCCATCCGAGCAGGGAACCGCCGCTTCCCGGCGCCATCTTGGCGAACATTCCCGGATATCGCCCGCCGCCGGCCTGCGAATCGCGCATGTCGCCCATCCACTTCGAAAGGAAACCATATACATCCGCCGCATATGCCGCCGCGCCCGCAAATACCTGCGTGTCGCCGCTCCAGCCCCAGCGCTCGTTACGCTGCGGACAATCCGTAGGCACCGAAAGATAATTGGAGCGCATCCCCCAGACGCAGTTGGATACAAGACGGTTTACGTCGTCCCTGCCCGTTTCGATGCTTCCCGTCTCGTCCTCCACGCCTATCGACGACATGGGAATGAATCTCATGGACGATATTTTCACCGGTCCCGTAGCATTGAAGGAGAAATATCTTCCGCCGAAGAAGGTGAAGGACGGGCGCCACGTCTCCACGCCCTTCCCCGCGAAAACGTATTTCGCCGTCGTGCGCGCAGTGCGATAGTTGGCGAAATACGCGCTGCCCTCCGGCCCGTCGTTGCCGCGCGACTTCAGCCCGTTCGCATCGTTCAGCATCTCCGCCGGATGTCCTGAAATCTGGACTCCAGAAGCGGCCTCGGCCAAAACCTCCGGAACGCCCGCCGCATTCTGAGCGAAATCGACCACGAGCTTCTCGTCCTTGTCAAGCAAGACCGTTTCGCCGTCCTTGTACCTGCGCAGAACTTTCACCTTCCCGTACGCGCCATGCGACGTTCCCTCCGTTCCGCGCCATACGTACATTTCGACGGGTTTCAGCGCAAGGTCGCGGCGAAGCCGCACGGGAGGGCCTTCGAGCGGCACCACCGCGCCCTTGAATCCATCATACTTCTTCGCCGGCGGCCAATCCACGTCCCCAGTCTCTCGCCACTCCGCGCCATGGCGCGCGTCGAACGTTTCGCCCCAGTAGATTTCGGCGTGCCGCAGTCCGCCGCCGTAGGACGCTTTCCACGTGGTATCGGTCTCAATCTTTTTCACGGATCCGTCCCGCATCGTCAGCTCAAGCGTACCGTGAAACGCGGACAGTCTGCCCCTTCCCCACACGATAGTATCGCGCCACCATCCGGTAGAGACTTCGGCGGACATGACGTTCCGCCCCGGCCGCAAGAATCCGGTCACATCGTAAGAAAAGGAATGCTTCCTTTTCCCATTGTGCGTGTAGCCGGGCTTCAACTGGTCGTCCGCCCCGACCTCGCGCCCGTTGAAGTACGCCTTAAACACGCCAAGCCCCGTGACTGTCCACGTGGCCTTCGCCACGTCGCCTCCCCGCTCGAACGTCTTGACAAAACGGGCGGTGTCGCTCTCGCCCTTACCGGCGTGGTTGGGCACGGGCGCGTCCACGGCGATGAACGCCGCCGCCAAAATCGCCGCCGCCGTCATTTCCCCGCTCCTTTGCAGGGGAACGTGCCGTCTGCAACTTCGGCAACGTACTGCGCGAACGCCTTTTTCGCGTCTGCGGCGAGGTTCGCGTAGCGCTTGACGAACGACGGCACATGACCTTCGTTGAGTCCGAGCAGGTCGTGCATTACTAGCCACTGCGCGTCGCACACCGGCCCTGCGCCTATGCCGACGGTTATTATCTTGAGCGCGGCGGTGATCTCGGCGGCGAGTTCGGACGGCACGCATTCAAGCGTGACGGCGAACGCGCCAGCCGCCTCGACTGCCTTTGCGTCGTCCAGCACCTGAAGCGCGGCCTCGCGCGTCTTGCCCTGCGTCTTGAAACCGCCGTATGCATTGACGCTCTGCGGCATCATGCCGACGTGCGCGAGAACGGGGATTCCAGCCTCCGTCATGCGGCGAATGAGACCGCACACGCGCGCGCCGCCCTCGAGTTTGACGCCGTCCGCGCCGGCCTTGAGACAGGCTACGGCGTTTGCCATCGCCGCATCGTCACCGCACTGATAGCTGCCGAACGGCATATCCGCAATCACCAAAGCGTCCTTCGTCGCGCGCGCCACGGCCGCCGTGGCGGAGAGCGTCTCCTGCATCGTC
>JAFPNP010000229.1 GCA_017411125.1 Kiritimatiellia bacterium | reverse complement strand
TCCTCGCCCTTCGGCGCGTTCGGCACGGTGAAGGCCACGCCCCGGCGCGAGTGCGTGGAGACGATATTGTTGAACGAGACGTCCCTCACAGGTCCGTCGCCGCGAAAGCCGATGCGGATCGCGAACGCGCCGTACGAGTTTAGGATGCAGTTGTTCACGACTATGCGCTCGCAGGGGCGCGGCTTCTTCATCTGCTCCTGGTGGGTGCGCACGACGAAGGCGTCATCCTGCGAATTGACGATGCAGTCGGATACGGTCACGTCGCGGCAGCCACCAAAGTGGAGGCCGTCGCCGTTGGGGAAACGCCGGTCCGCCTCAATGCGCACGCCGCGCACGCCCACGCGGTCGCAGTCGAGGAACCACGTGCTCCATCCGGCGGGGTGCAGGATCAGCACGTCGTCGAGGCGCACATCGCGGCAGCCGACGAAAAACACGCAGCGCCCCGTGATGTTGGTCGCGCTGTTGCGGATCCAGGTGTAGCCGGTCCAGGTCTTCCTACCCGAGTCGTGGTGGAACTTCTCCGCGTTGCCGTCGATCGTGCCCGCGCCTGCGATGGCCACGTTCGTCTGGCCCACTGTGTAGAACATGGCGCGGCGGTTGAAGCGCGGCGCGCGCTCGGCGTTCCACACGGCGTTCGTCTCGAAGAGCGGATACTTGAGCGGATCCTCGCCGCCGAGGAGCGTCGCGCCGCGGTCGATGTGGAGATCGACGTTGTTCTTGAGGTTGAGCGTGTAGGTGACGTACTTGCCGCCGCCCGGCACGAGGACGCGGCCACCGCCCTTCGCGGAGCAGTCGTCGATCGCCTGCTGGATGGCGGCGGTGCTGTCCGTCACGCCGTCCGGCTTGGCCCCGTACGCGGTGACGTCGAACACTCTCTCGCCCCCCATCGCAATTCCCGCCGCCAGCGCGGCGATTGCCATGATCGTCTTTCTCATCGTTGCTTTCTCCTTGCCTATTCTTTTCCAATGCCGATTCTCAGAAAAGTGTGGGAACCAAGCGTGACGTTGATCACGCCCTCGCCCTTGGTATCTGCCTTTAGGTACGGCGAAAGGTCGAAGCCGACCTTGGTGATGCGCTGCATCTTCTCCTTCAGGTCGCCCGTACCGTACACGTGGATGTATCCCGTGGCGATCTCCGATACGATATGGTTGCCCGCTCCCGGCTTCACCTTGAACCCGACCGCCCCCGTCTTGGGGTCGAACCGCGTGATGCGCAACTCCGGCATTGCGTAAACCGCCAGCAGCTTCGCCCCGTCGCGCGTGCAGGACGGCGCTATGCCCATGTCCGCAATCACGCCGACATTCCCCTGCGGGCCCGACACGGCGATCTCGGCCACGCCGGCCAGTTGGTCGGACAGAAGCGTCCTGATCTGGTTTTTCGCCCCGGCGGAGAGAGCCTCCGTCGCGCACGTCACGGGGATTTCGCCGGAAACCGACACCGTCGCATAGTAAGTGGTCACGCCATCTGCCGTTTCGGCGGAAAACGTCGCGCCGTCCATCCCTTCCAGACAAAACGCCAGTCCCGACGTCGTCGTGGAAAGCAACGCATAGGTACCGCCCGCCCATCCATTTGCCGGCGCCTTGACGGCGATTGCTCCAGCCGCCGTCACCGCGCCGGACACCCGGATCGCAGTCTGTGCGTCGCTCGCCTGAATCGCATCCCCCGCACTCAGCGACAACGCGCCCAGCGCCGTATCGGCCACGACGACTTCCGCATTCTCCAGCCGCGCCACTTCGGCGGACTCGCCCATCACGCGAACCATTCCGTTCACGGTCGTGACCGGATTGCCCACGGTCACGTCCTTCACGCCCGTCCGTTCGCCGAGTTCGATGCCGCTCACGGCCAGGTCGGAGTAAAGCCCCGCCGTCCCCTCGCGCACCGCGAACGTGACGTTGGCGATCGACCCGGAGCCGTTTGCGACGTTCGCGTCCGTCGAACCAAAGATCGCGACCGTCAACATGCCGTTTGTATCGGCCGCCGTGAAATCCTCCGCCATCAGCGAGCGAAGCGATCCGGCTTCGACCTTGGTGACGACCAGCACCTGCGGATCGTAGGCAATCGTGGCGCTCGCGTAGGACAGCCCCGCCGCGGAATCAAGCGCAATCGGAACGGTCACGGTCTTGCCGGCGTTCGCCACATACGTGCCCACGGACACCTGATAGGCCAACGCCGCCGGCGCGACAAAAAGAGACAGAAGCGCAAACCTTTTCATCACAGCCCCCTTCCTTTCAGCAAAGCCTTCACCGCCTGGTAGTCGGCGTTGTCGAGCCTGCCGTTTCCGTTGAAGTCGCCCGCCTTGAGCTGGCTGGCAGTCGGATGCTGCCCGTTGCCGTTCTTCAGCCTCGCCAACAGCTTGAGGTCGTCCTTGTCCACGTCTCCGTCGCCGTCCACGTCGCCCAGCCGGTAGGAGACGACCTCCGAGGCCGCCGCAATCGTCACCGTCGCCCCGCCGACGGTCGTCGTGCCGGGTTTGAGCGTGTCGAAAACGAATGTCACGAACTTGCCGGATCCCGCCGCAAGCGTGCCGCCCGTAAGACGGATCGTCCATTGGCCGTTGGCGATGGTCTCCGTGTATGTGATGTTTTCGCTCAACCCCGACTTTTCGATCCCGACCGGCGTCAGGTACGCCGGATCGTACACGACGACCTGCGTCTTGCCGGCGACGTTGTAGTTCATCGAGTTCTCTATCGAGAGCATCACTTCGACTTTCTCGCCAACCTTCGCAACCGCGTCGTTCCAGAAGAACTTAACGCCGCCGATCTTGGCAACAACGGCCTCTGTCGCGGGCGATTCGGTCTCCACCGGCGTGGAGCTGCCCGCCGTGTAGAAGCGCGAAACCGAAGAAACCTTGTAGGCATGTTCGTCGCCCGTCGGCGGGAAATCGCGATGCGTCGGCAGCTGCGGCTGGGCAATGCGGCTTTCGTCGCGGTACACGCGATACCCCCTGATCCGGCTCTGCGCATTCGGATCCCACGTGAGCAGCACGCTATCCACGCCCGCGAACGCCTTGAGGTTCATGGGACGCCCCACCTTGGGGTCGCGCAGCAGCATCAGCTTGCCGTCGGCGGTTCCGGCAAGGCAGTCGAGGTCGCCGTCGTCGTCCCAATCCACCGCAGCCAGGCGCAGACCCTGCGCAAAGCCCGCGTGGCTTCCGCCCCACACCTTGTGCTGGAGGGTGAAGGAAAGTGACGAAAGCGACTCAAGAGACTCAAGCGACTGGGAAGTTGGTGAAGTCCCTTCAGTCGCTTCTGTCGCTTGCGTACCATTGTAGTACCAAATGCGGCCCTCGCTATCGCTCACCAGGAGCGCGGTGCCGTTGGTGGTGGCCGAAAGCGCATCACCCGGCGCAGGCACATCAAGCGAAAGCCCGGCAAGCTTCTCGGGCGAGTTCATGCTAATCCACGATAGGGCACGCTCGCCGAGCGCACCGCTCGCATCAACCTCAAATTCGGGGTTGCCCTTGGTGCCCACATTGATGAAAATGGCCAGCGACTGTGTAAGCGGTGCAGCCCCTTGCGTCCCTTGAGTCCCTTTCTCTCCACCACCTTCCCAGCACACCACCAAATCCCACAGCCCGTCGCCGTTCACATCGGCCACCACCGGCCACACCGCGCCGCCGTTGCCGAAGGTTGCGCTCGTCGCGGCATTCCCCACCACGGACGAAGTAAACACCTGCGCATACGCCCCGCCCACGACCGCGCCCTGCACCTGCTCGTAGGGCTGGAGGTTCATTTCCAAAAGCGCGCCATCCTGCCAGACGATGCCGCCGGGAAGCGATTCGTCTGGCATTAGCGGATCGGTGCCCGCCGCCAGTTCCTCGGCAAAGGTAAAGCCGTCGTTGTCGGTGTCGCTGTCCTGCGCAACGGAAGCGGAGCCGTACCAGTAGAGCGAATTGCGCTTCGCCGCGTCGCTCTCGGAGACGGCAACGATCTCGATTGCCGTGTTCGGCATCGTCACCGAAAGCGTGTCTAGCGCCCTTCCGTGCCTATCGGCCTGCCGCACGCCGTCAATCGTCCAGTAGGCAAAGTTGCCGCTTACTGAAGGAATCGGAATCGCCGTGCCGGGCTTCAGGTAGTCGCTTCGCGTCGCAAAGAGCGCACCTTCGGGCTCCGAGCGCACAACGTACGGATAAAGGTTGTCGGGATTGTATTGCACGAGCGCGCCATCCTGCCAGACGATGCCGCCGGGAAGCGATTCGTCGGGCATCAGCGGGTCGGTACCCGCCGCCAGTTCCTCGGCAAAGGTGAAGCCGTCGTTGTCGGTGTCGCTGTCCTGCGCAACGGAAGCGGTGCCATACCAGTAGAGCGAATTGCGCTTCGCCGCGTCGCTCTCGGAGACGGCAACGATCTCGATTGCCGTGTTCGGCATCGCCACCGAAAGCGTGTCAAGCGCCCTTCCGTGCCTATCGGCCTGCCGCACGCCGTCGATCGTCCAGTATGCAAAGTCGCCGCTTACTGAAGGAATCGGAATCGCCGTGCCGGGCTTCAGGTAGTCGCTTCGCGTTGTAAAGAGCGCGCCTTCCGGCTCCGAGCGCACAACATACGCCTGAAGGTTGTCGGGGTTGTACTGCACGAGTGCGCCATCCTGCCAGACAATGCCGCCGGGAAGCGATTCGTCGAGCATCAGCGGGTCGGTGCCCGCCGCCAGTTCTTCGGCGAAGGTGAAGCCGTCGCCGTCGGTATCGCTCGAAGCGCTCTTTGAAAGGTCGCCATACCAATAGATTTCCCAGCCATCGGCGACGCCGTCGTTATCGGAATCCTCGCCTTCCGCCAGATAGTTGGGAGTGAGCGTGGTTTTCTCGTAGAGCGTGAATGATGCAACTTCTTTCGCCCGGCCCAAGTGGTCGCGGTTATCGATTGGTTGTGCAGCCGAAATCGACCAGTGGGTGAAGATGTAGCCGCTCTTCGCGGGGGCGCTTGCCGTGGAGTAGGTGCCGCCGGTTTCGAGCGTGCGGTCGCTCATCTGGCTGGCTACGCCGCCAGCAAGAGACTGCTCGTAAACATGCACGATATCGGCGAAAAGCCCCATGGGAATCAAGAGACCAAAGAGACCTAAAAGACCCAAGCGACTCCTACGAAAGCCCCTAGCAGTCGCTTTGGTCGCTTCCGTCGCTTTAGTCCCTTTAGTCGCTTTGGTCGCTTCCGTCGCTTTAGTCGCTTTAGTCGCTTCCGTCACTTCTTCCGCCCTTCTAATTCTCATTGCCAACCCCTCCGCTTCCTAATGCCCCAGGCGGCCTTTTCGGCCTGGCGCTTGACCTCGGCCAGCCTTTCGGCGAGTTCTGCGGCGTTCGCGGCGCCGTCGAGCCGCGAGTAGATCGCCTTATCCCATTCATCGCCGCGAGCTGCCGTGCGGGCGGCGTGCATCCGCTCGCGCACGCCGCCGTGTTTCGTGAAATCCGCTTCCTGAAAGGCGATCATGCGATCAAGGAGGTAGCGCGTCTGGTAGATGATCACGATCATCAAGTTGGCGACGACCTCCGCCGGACGCGATTCAAGGAGCGGCTGCCAAAACTCCCAGTCGTCGCGCTCCTTGCCGAGGTCGCGGGCCTTGATCTTGCGCTCGTCGCGGGCGGTCCATTCGCTTTCGCCATGCGCCTTCAGCCAATCAAGGTAATCTTCCAGTAGTTCGTCGAGCGTCGCCCGCGCGACGTTGGTGAGCTTGAGTTCGGTTTCCTTCGACGTGCCGCTTGCGGCCGAGCCTTCGGCTATGTTCTGCTTGCAGCTGCGGGCGGCCTGGGTCATCTGGTCGACGGTACGGTCGCCCTTCGGCGGCAGAAAGCGGCGGCAGAAGAGCGCCGTGCCCTGATACACGATTTCGCTCTTCTTATAGGCCACGAGATTGCGGTAGCCGCCGTGAGGCAGCACGATTTTCGGTATCTCAGCCATTGGCATCGCCCTCCAAGAGACAAAAGCGACTTAAGCGACCAAAGCGACTGCCAGTCACTTTAGCCTCCGCGCCTCCAATCACTTTCGCCTCTTTCGCCTTTTTCGTCACTTTCGTCCCTTTTGTCTCTTTGGTC
>JAFPNP010000228.1 GCA_017411125.1 Kiritimatiellia bacterium | reverse complement strand
GGCGCGAAGGGCTTCGCCCTCATGATAAACGGCGGCAAGGAGAAGCCCGGCTTCGAGGGGCTGTTCCGCCGCGTCGAGCAGTGCGCCGTCGTCGGCGACGCGCCCGGATGGACGTTTCCCGCAATGAACGATCAACAAGCAAAAGAAAGGTCTAGACAATGAACGTTGGCGTATTCCTCTGCCTCGAGCCCTACACGTCGCTCGAGAACAACCTCCGGCTCGCGCACGAGTACGGATTCACGCACGCGGACATCACGGATACCCACTCCGGCGGCAGCATGTTCGCGAGCGCGGGGCTTTCCGCTTCGGTGAGCCTCGACGACAATCCGTTCGAGGTGCGCCGCACGTTCGAGCGCCACGGCATTAAGATAATGACGCTCAGCGCCCACGCGCTGCTGCTGGAGCCGTCCTCGCCGGCGAACTACGCCACGGCGGAGATAATGAAGGCGATCAAGTTCGCCGCCGGCGCCGGCATCGAATACGTCATCACCACCGAGACGTTCGCGAAGAGCGAGTGGGCGAAGTCGCTCACCTACAAGGAGAAGGTGTTCATCGCCGCCGAGAAGCTGTACAATCCCTGCCGGATGGCGGCGGACTACGGCATAAAGCTCTGCCTCGAGCAGCACGGCCCGCTCACCGACACGATCGACGGTATCGGCGACATCATGGACCGCCTAGGCAACCCGGATTCGCTTGGCGTGAACCTCGATACCGGCAACAGCTGGCTCGGCGGCACCAATCCCGTGGACCTCGCGAAGAAGTACCACGACAAGATCTACCACATCCACTGGAAGGATCTCGGCCCCGAATGGCTTCCCAAGCGCGGCACGATATTCGGATGCGGCTTCTCCACGATCGAAGTCGGCACCGGCTGCATCGACGTGGCCGGCGTGATCGAGGTTCTAAAGGACAACAAGAACATTAAGTATTCCACCCTCGAAGTGGGCGGCTCGGCGGAGCTTCTCCGCGCCAGCGCCAAGTACATCGAGGATCGCTGGAACGCGTAGCGGCCTCGCGTCAGAACGAATAGGACACGTCGAATCCGAACACGTTGAGGGGCGCCCAGTCCTGCGCCCCGTCTTCGACGTCGTGGTGTACCATGAAATACATGGCGCACTCCAGGTTCTTGTTGCCGGGCACGGGGTTGAACGCCAGGCCGACCTGCGAGCGCATTGCGCAGAAAAGGTCGGAGTCGCTGCCGCCGGGAATGTCGCTGAACAGCAGTTCTTCGCTCGCGAACGGCGACAGGCCGAACTGCGTGGCGCTCCAGCTCGTGCGCAGCCGGAAGCGTTCGCGGTAGCGCATGTGGGGCTGGGCGCTGGACTTGTCCCGGTATTCGAAGCGCGAACGGAAGTCGAACAGCAGCGTCCAGAATTCCGGCGCGAAAAAGTTCAGGTCCAGCGTCGGGCGGTGTTCCGTGAGGAGCGGTCCGCTTCCCGCCGCCCGTTCGCGCACGATGCGGTGCCCGAACGCGGCGCCGAAGAACGGACAGAACCTGTAGACGGCCAGCATCGTCGTCTCTTCGTCAAGGAGCTTGGAGTTGTCGTACTCCAGCTCTTGATCGATGTGGAGCGAAAAGTCTCCGTACACATTGTAGTCCAGGCCGGCGTTGAGCCATATCTGGTCCGTGCGGGCGAATGCGGCGGCTGGAAGAATTGCCGCCAGGGCGATCGCCGCCGCCCGTATTGCCGTTTTGCTTTTCATTTATTTGCTCACGAGTATGAATCCGCCGGCGCCCGGCAATTCCACAGGCGCGGAGAAGTCCGGCGCGGGCGCGGCGGACTGCACGCCTCCGATTTCAGGACGGCGCCACGCCGCTTTCGCGCCGTCGAAGCCCAGTTTCGCCGCGTCGAATGCAAACGACGCCCGCTGCGTATCGTTGGCGAAATTGGCCGCGACGAGCACGGCGCGTCCCTTGCCTTTCCAGACGCTCGCTTTTACCGCAGCCGCGCCGGACACCTTGACCGGGCAGTCGTCGTCCCACCAGCCGACAAGCTCCATGTCGCCCAGGCCGACCTCGTCGAAGAACTTCCAGAGCGTCTGCGGTTTGCCGCCCCAGCCCCAGCGGTCGGTCATGCCGAAGAGCAGCCCGCGGAACGGATTCCCGCGCCCCAGCATTTCGCCCGGCAGCCCGAACGCGAGGCCGGAACGTTCCATCAGCCAGAAATCGGACGGCGTGTTGTTGCTGAAGCCTTCGCCGCGCCACAGCAGGTCGAAATAGGGGTAGAGGTCGATGAAGGAAAGGTTGGTGGAATTTGAGCCGGCGTGCGGGTTGTGATGGTTCCAGCTGTGGTTGTCCACGAGGCGGCGCTTCCCGTCGCGGTCGAGAATGCGGCGCGCGCGCTGCATCGATACGCCCGTGAGCGCGGTGTCGTCGATATATATGCCGTCGATGCCGTATTCGCGCACGAGGTAGTCGAGTCCGGCGAGGTAGAAGTTGTCCCAGCGCGTGTCCGGCGTGGTTATCACCGCGAGGTCGAGGCGGTTGGGATACGCGGAGAAGCGAACGTTCTCGCGCCATGCGGGAAGAATGTCCATTCCGACGTGCCGGCGCAGCCACGGATGCGGGCCGTTCCTGTTGGTTATCGGCCAGCCAGGCACGGACGGGTCGCGCTTCAGCAGCACTTCGCCGTCGAGGGATTTCAGCGCGAAGAACTCCGGCAGGTTCTGCGTAAGCTCGCGCGTGGTGTAGTACACCTTGAGCAGGATTCCGGCATCGTGCGCGGACTTCGCCGCATTCCTGAGAAGCGGTCCGCCGTCGTCGTTGTACGGGTAGTTGATGTACGGATTCCACACCGTGTTGTGGTGCAGGTTTACCACCGTCGCGCCGGCATTGCGAAGTTCCTTCGCGTTCATGTTGCCGCGGCGCTGGCCGAAATGGAAGTAGCGTTCGGAGAGGTGCGCTTTCATGTCGACGGGATGGAACGGCGTCAAGTACAGTTCGAAGTTCCACTCCGCGCCGCCGGGCGCATCGAAACCGGCGGCTTTCACCGACGCTTCGCCGTCCGGCAGCTTTTCCATCGCTATCGTGCCGCCGCCGGAGGCCCAGCTTTCGGGCAGGGCGATTGTGCGCCAGCGATAGTACGCGTTGATGAGCGGGCGGCGGTAGTTGGCGCCCCTGAAGCGCACCGCGAAACCGCCGTTTACGCGCCCCATCCACACCGAATCGCGGCAGTGCTTTTCATCCCACTTTTGCTCCAGCTTCTCGCCGGGCGCGAAGTTTCCGCCGTTGCGCCCAAGCCCTTCCCTGAACCGCGCCACGTCCGCCGGCATGCGAACCTCCAGCGAGGCTTTCGCGACCTTCGCTCCCTCGTGGCGGATGCGGAAGAATCCCGTGCCGGTGAAGTCCATGCGTCCTTCGACGATGCGCTTGACATTGCCGAATGATGTCTCCGCTCGCCAGCTTGCGCACGTGGGCTTCACCTCCGTGAACCTGAACGTGCTGGCGGACGGTGCGGACAACCCGTCCTCCGTGAACGCGAACGGCTTGGACAGCAGATTGAATCCCTTGTCTTCCATGATACGTGTGTTGGAGCCGTTGAAACGCGAGACGATCTGCGCCGGAAGGCCGTCCTCGCCAAGCGCAAGTTCGCGTCCTAGCAGTTTCACCGTGCGCGTCGCCGCGTCTGCGGAAACAGGGGTGTACGGCTTCGTCACCGTGTCTTCCCGGCCGATGTCGGAGTTCAGCCACTTGAGACGCGCCAGGCGCCATGCGTCGGACACGCCGCCGTCCTCCAGCACCTTGCCCGCGACTGCGATTTCGAACGGCAGGGCCGCGCTCCATCCCGTCTTGGCGTCAGCGACCGTCACTTTGCCGCGGAACGTCTTCCCTGCCGCGTCTTTCGGGATGTCGACCATGACCCAGATCGGCTTTACGCCGTTGGCCTCCACCTCGCACGTTTCAGGCGTTATGCGCGTCACTTTCAGTTCCGTTCCGGCGGACCAGCGCAGGGTGCGGCGCTCGTCGGACGCAATGCATACCTGGAACGGATAGAACTCGCCGGGCTGCGCCTTGCCCTTGAAGCATTCGGCGGCAAGGTTGCCTTTGGCGAGCCAATGCATCGGGACTATGTTGTTCCGCACGGCGTAGTGGCGGTCTTCGCCGAACAGGCGGAACTGCGCCGGACGCGCCTTTTTGTACGCGGCCCATGCCACGGGATCGACGGCGTTTTCCATCCACTCCATCACGCTGTCTTCCGGCATCGTGCCGTCGACGACTTCCGGGATGTTGTCGTCGGCGGAACCGATTTCGCGCAGGGCGATCCAGTCGAGGTTGTAGCCGTTCGTCACGCGCCCGGTCGGCAGCACGGAGTACGCCGGCTGTTCGGCGGCGGTCTGGAGCGTGTCGAAGTCAGAACCAACCACGTCCTCCCCGTGTCTTGCGTGGTATTTTGCGTAGAGGACGCGGCCAGTCACGTCTCCGCCGCGCTGCGACAGGCGGATCTTGACGCACTTCGTATATCCTGAATCGAACACCTGGCATTGCGCTTCGAGCGAATGCCTGTCGGCGGAACGGGTGGAGTGGCATATTTTCGCGGCGCCCTTGCACATGGCGGGCGTACCGTCCACGCGCCTCCTTCCGGCCTTGTTGAACCAGCATTTCGCCAGACGGAAGTCTGCAAGCGACACTCCTTTGAACAGCACGATGTCGTTGGTCGCCGTCATCAATCGTCCGCTATTCGTGGCGTCCCATTCCGGCGGCTTCGTCGCTGCGGACGCCGCGAACGCGGTTGCGGCGATGCAGACCGCCAAACCATTGAGTATCATGTGTTTCGCCTTCATGTCATTCATCTCCTTGTTTGATATTGCACAGTTCGAAGAAAACCGCCGCGTTGTCCGGAAGGACGCAGTCAAGCGCCAGCGTTCCGTTTTTCCCCGCCTTCGTCTTGGCGACTGCCGGCTTCGTTCTGGCGCACTCGCGCAGTTTAGGTTCGATTTCCTTTCGGAACATTTCCCTGTCGGTCTCTGACTTCATCCCGATGCAGTTCAAAGGGGACGGACTGTCCGGCGACCAGATGAAGCGGTCGTTGCCGATTCCCCGCCTGGCGCGTTCCGCACGCCATTCGTCGAACCAGTTGGCGTCGTCGTCCACCTGCGTGCGCTTGATCGTGATCTCGCGTCCAGCCCATCCCGCGGGGCATTTCACGTTTAAGCGGAACCGCGTGGAGCCTTTCGCGAACTGCTCGTTCTTGAATGCGTACGCCATTATCCGCATCGTGCCGCCGTCCGGCGAAAGCGTGGCGACGGCGTCAGACTCCACGTCATTGCGCGTGGCGTCGGCGGCGGTGGCTGGCAGGCGCCGCATTCCTTTGAACCGGGCGGATTCTTTCGCCACGTGGAAACTGACGGACGGCAGACCCTCGAAGAAGGTGTCCGGGCCGGAAAGATATCCCCACGACGCAAAGTACTCCGCGCCGGCGTCGAATATCTGCTTCACGGTCCGCGCGTCGTAGGCTGCCTGGTACGTGTCGCCCACGATGCGCAGGCCGAGTGCCGCGTTGTGCGCGCCTTTTGCGCCGACGAGGATGCGCCCTTCGTCCACGCCGTAGAAGAGGTTCGTAAGCCCAGCGGAGACTGCGGTGTCGCGGAGGTGCGCGATGGTGAGCGGCAGGTTCTTTCCGTGCGTGAACCTTCCGGGACTGTGGTCGTAAAACGACGCCGTGACGAACTTGAGCGGAAGTTTCTTCTCTGCCGCGTGCCGTATGAACCTCCGCTCGTCCCACAGTCCCTCCGTCACCGCCATTGCGTGCGCCCCGATGACGACTTCGGGCGAGATGGTGCGCGTGAACGCCTCCGCCGTCACCTCGTAGAGACGGCAATACGCCTGGAACGTCTCGTCCGCGTTGCCGGACGCCACTTTGAACCAGTCTGCGTTCTCGAACTCCGTCAGCACGGCGAAGCGCCACTTGAGAAGTTCGTCGCGTCCGAATGCGTCCAGCAGCGCCTTGGCGCAGGCGGCCATGTAGCGCCCGTAGGCGGAAAAGTCCACCGGCGGACGGATGTTCATGCTGAACGCGCCGCCGTTGTAGTCCGCCGTGAACTTTCCGGGCACGTTGCCCAGCTTGAGGTAGGGTTTCATGCCCAGACGAACGATGTTCCGGCATCCCGACACGAGGCGGGAGAAGTCGTAGTCTTCCAGCGTCGTGCGGTCGGTGGGGTTCTTGAAGCAGTCGCGCTCCGGGCTGCCCCCCGTCGCGCCCATGATTTCGATGTATTCGGCGAACTCCGTCACGTCCCATTCCGCGTTGCGCTTCGTGTCCGCATACATGCTTTTGTCAAGATGCCACAACGTAAGCATTTGCTGCACGTTGGGCAGCGTGCGCCCCGGCTTCGTCCCGTCGATCGAGATTGTCACGTCGCCCTGCGCAGCGGCCATGGGAGCGAGCGCATCCCCGTGCGCCGTGGCGACGACGATGCTTGCCAGTGCAAACAGTCCCGAATGCAGGGCGCCGCGCACGAATCCTTTTCTGGTCATTTGCATTGTTCTCCGTTCGCGTTATTATACATTATCTTCTGCAGGAACGCAAATCGGTCTTGCGGTTTTCGTCATCGGCCGGGCAAGTCGCTGGATTTATGCAAAACAGGCGCCGGCCTTGGGGGATGTCGCGCTTTCCCTATGGGGATGCCGCGCTTTCCCTATAGGGATATAATCACAAAGTGGGGTGTTTATGCGCATAAAGTGGGGTGTTTGTGTGCATAAAGTGGGGTGTTTGTGT
>JAFPNP010000227.1 GCA_017411125.1 Kiritimatiellia bacterium | reverse complement strand
GCGGGGAACACCTTGGTATCATTGACGACGAGCAAATCCTTGGCATCAAGGTAGCTTGCAATGTCGGCGATGTGCTTGTGCTCCAGAACGCACGTGTCGCGATGCAACACCATCATTCGCTCCGTGCCGCGGCGCTCCACAGGATGCTGGGCGATGAGCCTTTCTGGAAGAGGGTACCAGAACTGTCTTGTCTTCAAGTTTCCGTCTCCGCGTCAGAATTCGAGGTAGAACATCCTGGTGACCATGTATCCAAACATGAGAATGAGCAGGAACGAAATGATCACGCTGCGCTGCGTGGCGCGTCCCACGCCGACCGCGCCGAGCCGCGTGGCGAACCCCTGATGGCACGAAACGGTGCATATCACGACACCGAATATCGCCGCCTTGAACAGGCCAACGAACAAGTCCTTCATTCCAGCCATCGACATGGCGCTCGCCATGTACTGGCTGAACGCCACATTGAACTGGGTGTATCCCACAAGTCCGCCGCCGACGACACCAAGCACGCAGGCGTAGAACGCCAGAAGCGGCGTCATCACGAGCAGCGCCCCCATGCGCGGCGCGACGAGGAAACGAACTGGCGGGATTGCCATGATCTCAAGCGCCGCGACCTCGTCGTTCACCGTCATCGTGCCGAGCTCCGCCGCCATTGCGCTGCCGACGCACGCCGAAAGACAGATGCCCGTCACGAACGGCCCCATCTCGCGTATGAGCGAGAGCATGACCGCCGCGCCCAAATACACCTCCTGGTTGAACTTGCGCAGCGCGAGTCCGACCTCCAGACCGAGAATCATGCCAGCGAAAAGCCCGACCACGGTTATCACAGGCAACGTACGTATGCCGGTGGAGTAAAGCTGCTTCACCAGTTCCGCACGTCCGCGCCGCCGCAGGAACACGCCCGGAAGATAGCCGAACGCCTCCGCCATGAGACGGACGGACTGTCCGACGCTCGCCAGCCATGCGGCTACGTGGCGACCGAGGGACGCAATCCGCCCCCCAGGCGCATTGTCATACAAAGGCTCTCGCGTGATCGTCATTGGCGGCAATATCCAAATCCCGGACGGCGGCAGGCCCCCCGTTCTTACTCCTCGACTTCAAACACCACGCGGAAGCCCACGTCGTAGACGGCCTGCCAAGGCTCGTAGCCGAGACGGAACGAACTCGTCCCGTCCCTC
This sequence comes from Kiritimatiellia bacterium, assembly GCA_017411125.1. GTDB lineage: Bacteria > Verrucomicrobiota > Kiritimatiellia > RFP12 > UBA1067 > RUG572. Next base: position 2,499 of record JAFPNP010000227.1, on the reverse strand, counting down.
GGACGCGAAGCGAACGAGCCGCCGCGCACGGTCTTCTTCGCCGTCGGGCTGCGGTCGTTGCGGCCATCGGCGTCCACATAGGGATAAGGGGCATAGTCGGAGAGCGTCCATTCCGCCGCATTGCCGTGCATATCGTACAATCCCCAGCGGTTGCAATTGGCGCGCCCCACGTAGTTCAGGTTGAACCAATCGTCCTGCCAACGCTCCTCGTGCAGCGGATAATTCTGCCAGATCGCAAATGGATGGCGCCGACGTATGTTGCCGCCTCCGTCGAAACCAACGACCTGGAAACGAACGTCGCGATCGGCGAAGTTCGCGAACTTCGAGAAGTCGTCGTCAAGCCCACCCCACGGGAAGGAGGACGCGGTACCGGCGCGGGCAGCCCACTCCCACTGAGCCTCGGTAGGCAGAGAAGCCTTCACCTTGCAAGTCTTGGAAAGCCATTCGCAGAAGCGCATCGCCTCGTTCCACGACACGCGCACGACAGGCTGGCGGCGATGGTTGCCAATGTGGCCGGGGAACACGTGATCCTTGCCGAACTCGTCCTGGTAGCGGGAATCGTGATCCGGATCGAACGCGTGGTACTGCTGGTTCTGAATCTCCATTTCGGATATCCAGAAGGGCTTCGTTATGCGAACGACGGTCTGTGGACGCTCGTCCGGATAGCCATCCGCGCTGCCCATCACGAATTCGCCCGCCGGTATGCGGCGGAAGGTGATGGACTGCCCGGCTCCGATCACAAGCGTCTTCGTCGTGACGGGAGCGACCTGCCAGATGGCGCCGAGCTGCGCGTTCGCGGCGGCGTGGTCGTTCATCGGCCAGCCGGCGAGGGCCGGCGGCTTCGGGGCCGGCTGCCGCTTGGGCGGCTTGACAGGCTCGACCTTGCGCGACGCGACGATCGCGGCGTAGCGGTCGTGCTCGGCTTCGGGGTCGTCGTCCACGTTCGCGTATGCGATGGCAAGCTCCTTGCGGCGCTTCACCTGGTCGGCGACAGGATGCCTGATCCAGTGGTCCGGCTTGGCCAGCGAAGGCGGACTCCACTTGCCGTGATACGGACAGTTGAGGTCTATCCACTCGTATATCTTGATCCACTCGGCGTCGGAGAGTTTCACGCCGTAGTGTCCCTTCTCGAGCAGCTGGACGAGCGGACTGGTAGATGCATGGTAGTCCATGATCGGCAGCATCGTCTCTTCGCTTTCGGGGCCGGGGCGGTGGATGTAGGGATGCAGCAGCCTGTAGGCCGACGGCGCGTCGTTCATCCACAAGCGCCTGCCGCTGAGCTTCCCTTCGCCCCATCCGCCTTGGTCCGCCTTTGCGACGGGAGCCTTGTCCTTGTCGCCGTGGCACGAAAGGCAGTGCTTCTGCACAAGCGGGAACATCTCGTTCGCGAAACCCCACGGACGCACGCCGTCGCCGTCGGTAGGCTTGACCTTCTGGATTTCGCCCCTGAAATACTTCTCGTCGGCGATGGTGCGCTTTGTGTGGACAGACGAGCGGTTGTCCTCATGGCAGCCGGTGCAGGAGACGCGCTCGCCGGGCATTCCGACAATCCAGGAACGCATGAGCTGCACGGCGCGTCCCTTCTCGTCGAGCGGCTGCACGGAAATCGGCGTATTCGCCGGCATCTCGAAACAGCAGCTTCCGTCCTCCTCCACGTCTACCGTGCCGATGATGCGCTTCACGTCCCAGCTGGACTCGACGCGCTCGTTGTAGCCGCTCCCACGATTGATCCAGCCCGTCGAGGAGTGTCCGCCGGTCTTGTGGTAATTGTAATGATAGCTGAAGAGACGGATCTTCTTGACGGTTCCACGCGGAACGCCGGCGATGCCGGGCCCGTTGTAGATGTCCGCGATGTGTACGCTGCATGTCTTCTTGCCCTTCACGGAGCGATCGGGGATCACGGGCGGACGCTTGCGCGGCGCGAACGGAATCGCCTCGAGATACAGACCGTCCTCGGCTTCGGCAATGCGGGTGATGTTGTCGAACACGTCCACGAGATAGATCCCCATGAGCGCGTCGCCGGCGGCCTTGACGGTGGCGAGGTTGTACTTGGAATCGAGCGGCCACGGGTGCGAGAAATAGGGCTTGCCGCGCGCGAACTGGTTCATCGTGTACGGGTCGGCCATGTCGCCCTCAACGTCCTTGCCAAAGCCAGGAAACTCGTGGACCATGCCCGTCTTTTCCTTCGGCAGCACCTTAGTCGGGATGCGCAGCGTATGGCGCGCCGGCCCCCAGTCGCGGTCCGGCGGGTCGTAGACGAACGGATATGCGCGCGCAAGCGTTGGGTCGATCTGGAAGAAACGTCCAACCTCCGCGCGGTCATGGTGTCCACCGCCGATCATCGTTATCAAATGCGGATCGCCGGGCACGGTCCGCCCGCAGTAGAAGAACGTCGGAACGAACGAATTGGATCCCCATACGGAAAGCTGGCCGACGCCGTCCGGATTGCACGTCATGAGCACGCGGCTCCAGTAGTGAGGCTGGTCGGAATATTCCCAT
>JAFPNP010000226.1 GCA_017411125.1 Kiritimatiellia bacterium | reverse complement strand
TCGAACGGTTCGAGCTGCGCTCCGCACACCTCCACGTCCGCCGACACCTCGCAGCGGGATTTGAGGACGATGTGCACGAAGTCTTCCGCGTCGCCGACCGACACTATGCGCTTCATGTCGCTCCACAGTTGCGAAGGAGGCGTGCGCATGAGGGCGATGGCCTCGATCAGCGCGCTCTGCCCTTCATGCCATGCGCATCCGCCGCCGCAGCGGGCGACGCACTGCCAGTCGTGCCTGCGGATGTAGTCCTGGTGGCGCACGCGCACTTCGAACAGATTGCCCAGTCGCGGGTCGTCGAGCATGGATTTGGCGAGACGGAAGTCGGGCGTAAACAGACCGGGCACGTAGGGGATCAGTTTTCCGCGCGTCTTCGCCGAGGCGGCGCGGAGGAGGATCGCGTCGTCGTGCGACAGCGCCACGGGCGATTCAACGACCGTCCACAGGTTGCGGTTGAGCGATGCTATGGCCGTCCGGACGTGGTGGACCGACGGCAAGGCTATGTCGACGACGTCCAGTTCCTGGTCGTAGAGCATGTCGTCCACGCGGCGGTAGGTGTGTACGTCGGGCATCTCCTTTTCTACGATGTCCCTGCGTTCCTTCAGCAAGTCGCAGACCGCCGTGACTGTGTACAGGCCGGATAGCTGCCGCAAGGCCGTCAGATGGTTGAACAGCCCCGCGCGGCCAAGCCCCGCGATTCCTATCCGCAGGCGGCTCCTGTGTGTCTCATGCTGATGTTCTTCTGTCATTTGTTCTCCGTCATCCATGCGCTGGCGTGAGCGATACAGCAATGATAGCGGAATTCCGCCCGGTTGTCAAGTGGCTTTGGGGCGGCGTTGGGCGGAATCGTCTCCGCTCTTGATTTTTGCGCGTGGAAGGTGTACACTATACGCCGTTTTCCCCGATGGCGGATAGACGATGGCAAAGATAAAACTGACGAAGACGGAGCTGAAGGCTCAAACAGACGCGCTAAAGCGGTTTCAGCGCTTCCTGCCGATGCTGCAATTGAAGAAGCAGCAGCTGCAGGGCGAGATAGCGGGAATCGTCGCGAAGGCAGACTCCGTCGCCCTGCGCGAGCAGGATCTCCGCAAACGTCTGGACGGATGGGTCTCTCTTTTCGCGGCCGGTGGAGATGGGATGGACGATTTGGTGCGCGTCAAATCGATACGCACTTCCCGCGCGAACATAGCCGGCGTGGAGATTCCGGTGTTCGACGGCATCGACACGGAGACGAAACCCCTTGACCTATGGGCCACTCCGGCGTGGCTGGACGACGCCGTGGCGGCGCTGGAGGGAGTTCTGTCGCTCCAGAGCGAGCGGGCCGTGCTCCAGGAGCAGCGCCGCCTCGTGACCGAGGAGCTTCGCACCACGTCCCAGCGCGTCAATCTTTTCGAGAAGGTGAAAATACCCTCCTGCAAGGAGAACATCCGCGTGATCAAGATCGCGATCGGCGACGAGCAGACCGCCGCCGTCACGCGCGGCAAGATCGCCAAGAGCCGGTCGCCCGGCGAGGGAGAGGCCGCATGATAGTCGAGATGAAGCACCTCACGCTCCTCTGCGTGGCGAAGGACGGCGGCAAGGCGCTGGAGTCGCTGCGCGACCTTGGATGCGTGCACGTGGATCTTTCGTCTGCGGCGTCGTCCGATTTCGCGGCGGCGAAGGAAGAGCTTGCCGACGCCGAACGCGCCGTGCGCATCCTCGAGAAAGCTGCGCGCACCGTCGGGAAAAACGCGGCGGCGGCAAAGAGTCCGGAGGCGGAGGCTCTTGAAAACGCCAAGAGCGCGGTCTTCGCTGCGGAAGTGTTGAAGGTGGACGCGGCAAGGCAGGCCGCCGAGGAAGAGGCCGACGCCCTGCGCGGGATCGTGCGCACCTACCGGCCGTTTGGCGACTTCGATCCAGCGCTGGCGGCGTCTTTGCGCACGGCCGGCGTGCCGGTGCGCATTGCCGTGGACGGAGGGCATCCGCCGCAGGGCAAAGCGTTCTTCGACGATACGGTGCCGGAAGGGTGGACGGAGGTCCAGCTTCCGGCGGAGCGGCTTTCCGCGACGGAGGCCCGCCTTGCCGAAGCGGAGGCGCGCGCGGACGCATGCACGGCTGCGCTTGCCAACGCGAGCGGACGGATGTCTACCATAGAAGAGCGTTATCCCGGATTGAAAGACCGCGTGGCTTTCGCGGCGGCGCGCGACGTGCTGGCGACGCAGGGCGAAATCTCGTGGCTGGAAGGCTGGGTGCCCGCGGATGCAGTTCCAAAGGTCCGCGCAAAGGCGGTGTCGAAAGGATGGGGCATCCTGCTGCGCGACGCGCGGGCAGACGAGACGCCCCCTACTTTGATACGCCCGCCCAGGCTCTTTCGCCCCGTGACCGCGCTTTTCTCCGCGCTGGGCATCGCGCCCGCGTACGACGAAGCGGACGTTTCGGTGCCGTTCCTTTGCTACTTCGCGCTCTTTTTCGCGATGCTCGTGGGCGATGGCGGTTACGGAGCGATCATCCTCGCGCTGACGGCGTGGGGCTGGGTCAAGACGCGCCCCGGCCCGGACGCAAGGCACCGTCCGGCGTCCGTCAGGAGCTGGCTGACGCTGCTGACGGTTTTCTCGACCGCGACCATCGGATGGGGGCTTCTCTCGAACACGTGGTTCGGGGCAGGGCTGCCGTTCGCCCGCGAC
>JAFPNP010000029.1 GCA_017411125.1 Kiritimatiellia bacterium | reverse complement strand
GGGCACGATACAAGTGAAGGTCGGCAAGCCTAATATGAAGACGGGGCTTGCCGCAGTCAAGGCCACGGTGATCGGCCTCGACGGCAAGAAGAAGTCGCTCAAGGCCGCCGGCAACGGCAAGGCGCAGATCGCGTCCGGCGCATCTACGACGATGGCGCTCGCGGGAGGCGAGGCGTGCGAGGTTACGCTTGGCGCGAACGGGATGAGCGGTACCTACGGCGCGTACGCCATTGACGGCGCGGAGAACGTGTTCGTGTCGAAGGACGCGGCGGACAAGGCCGCAGGCGCGTCCGTGCTTGGCGACTGGAAGGGCGCGGTGAACGTGGCGTGGCAGGGCGATGGGGACGACGCGCCCTACCAGACGCTGACCGTGACTATCGCCAACAAGGGCAAGGCGAAGGTGTCGGGGACGCTTGCCGACGGCACGAAGGTGAGCGCGAACGGGCAGTTGATCGTCGGCGGCGAATGGTGCTGCGTGCCGGTGCTTGTGACGAAGAAGGCCCAGATGGCGTTCGTGCTGTGGCTGCCGATTGGGAGTGGCGGTGCCAGCGTGGCGGGATTGGGCGACAGCGTTGTCGTGGGCAAGCCGGGCGTGTTGAAGGCGAGCGGGGCGGCGTTCCATATCGACGCTGACGCCTTCGCTGCGATGTGGGGACAAACCGCCCTGCCATACCTGCCCAATGGCGTGCCGGTTGCCGGCGGCGCGAAGTGGGGGCTGCCCAAGGCCGGCAAGGTGGCGTATCTTCGCGGCACGACCGAAGTCGACGATGGCAAGACGGGTGCAAACCCGTCTGGGCTGAAGCTCTCCTGCAAAGCGAAAGACGGCACGTTCAAGGGATCGTTCAAGGCGTATTCCGACGTGAACGGCAAGCCCAAGGCGACGAAGGTCGACGTGACGGGCGTCTTGATCGACGGCGTCGGCTACGGCGCGGCGACGATAAAGAAGGTCGGCGGAGTGGCCGTCACGGTGGAGTAAAGGCGGCGGTCTTTCCGACGGCGCGTCGAGCGGCTGCGTGGGGACACGCAGCCCTGACGTGCGCCGCAGCGCAATTCCCGCTTGACATACCTACCTGAAGGTATGTATAATATGCACCGTTTTCACGAAGAAAGGAAATACGGTGGCCAGACGGGCACAGAAAGACGCTGAGCATACTCGCGCTCGCATACTTGCGAGCGCCCTTTCCCTTTTCGCGAAAAAGGGTTACGACCACACCACCTTCACCGACATCGCGGCGCGGTTGAAGATGACCAAGGGCGCCGTCTACTGGCATTTCGATTCGAAAGAGGCTCTTATCGTCGCGCTGGTGGACGAAATGCTCGTCAAGTTCCAGCGGCAGATCGCCGATTTGATGCCCAAGGACGGGCTGACGTTCAACGCCATCGCCGAAATGATGGTGAAGAACGCCGGCATGATCGTGGAGGATCCAAGGGGAAGCGCATTCTTCATGCTGATGAAGACGCAGATGAAATGGCGTGATGCTTCGATGTCGCACGTGCGCGAGGAGTTGCTGTCGAACCATCGTTTCGGGCCGCTTCAGGCGTTTGCGGACGCCGTCCGCAACGACGTGCGCGAGGGGCGCGTTCGCCCGGGCGTGTCGCCGGAACAGGTGGCGTTCACCTGTATTGCCGTCTGGGACGGACTGGTGCAGAGCCGCATTGACCGTTTCCTTCCATGCGATCTGGGCGAGACGCTGCGCAACGCGTACCGCGCCGTGTGGGAGTCGATACGGGCGAAGTGATTTCAATCAAAGGAAAACAAAGGAGACTACATGTCAGAGAAGAATGGTGAAACGAAGAAGTCGGCGGTCGGTTCCGTCATCGCCACCGTCGTGCTTGCCGCCGCGTGCGGCATCGGCGGCTGGGTTGGACATGAAATGTGGCTGAAGAACCAGAAACCGGCCGAGGCGGTCCGCCCGCAGATGCCGTCCGCCACGGTGGCCGTGACGAATGCGCAGATTCGCGTCTACAACTTGCCAGAGAAGTTCGTGGCGCACGCGGAGGCGATGCAGGAGGTGGATCTGCTGCCGCAGGTCGACGGCTACATCAAGGAGATCAAATTCAAGGAAGGCGACATCGTGAAGGCCGGAGCCGTCCTCTACGTGCTGGACGACGAGCGCTACCGCGCCGTGGTGAACCAGCGCAAGGCGGACCTCGAAGCCGCCGAGGCTGAGGCCCGCCGCGCCGAACGCTACTGGGAGCGCATGCAGAAGGCGGATTCCCGCGGCATTACGCAGCTCGAGTGCGACAACGCCGAAGCCGGCGCGGAGAAGGCGAAGGCGTCCGTCCTGCAGGCCAAGGCGAATCTTGTCGTGGCCGAGTACGACTTGAAGAAAGCCAGTGTGGTGGCGCCGATCAGCGGACAGATTGGCAAGACCTCCGCGCACGTGGGCGACTACGTGGCGCCGAGCAAGGGCGCGCTGGCGCGCATCGTGCAGATCGACCCCATCCGCGTCTCGTTCCCGCTCACCGACCGCGCCTACGTCGGCTGGCGCGCCGCGCTGAAGAAGGGCAAGGCGCCCGACTACCGCATGCGTCTGCTCCTTCCCGATGGCAGCGAGTACGCCGGCGAGGGCAAGTGGGACTTCGACGACAACGAGATGAGCAAGGACACTGCGACGATTATCATGCGTCTTTCCTTCCCCAATCCCGACCGACTGCTCGTGCCGAACAGCTACGTGACGCTGCTCACCGATTACAAGACCCCGCCGAAACTGCCCTGCATCCCGCAGCAGTCTCTTTTCGATCTGACTGGCGGAAGCCAGGGCGTGTGGGTGCTGAAGGACGATGGCACGGTGGAACAGCGCGTCGTGGAAGTGCGCGAGATGAGCGAGGGGTGGTGCCCTGTCGTGAGCGGGCTGAAGGAAGGCGAGAAGGTCGTCGTGTCGGGAACCGGCAAGCTTACGTCCGGCATGAAGGTGACGGTCGTGGCGCCGACGATGAACGACGATCTTGACCCGAACTACAAGCCGCCGGTGAAGGAGTAGCCGCAAATCGCGCAGGGGCGCAGGAGCGTGCGCCATCCGCGCTTTTCCGGCAATTTTCGCGGACGCGCATTTTCGTGTTGAAAGGCGCGGGGAAATACTGTATAATAGGCGCACTTTTTCTGCTTGGAAGGGTGTCCGAGTGGTCGATGGTGCAACCTTGGAAAGGTTGTGTGGGCGCAAGTCCACCGGGGGTTCGAATCCCCCCCCTTCCGCCAAGCAGCGAGATGGAGGAGTGAATGGAGAGAACCGCAATCGCGCTCACAGCGGCGCTGTTCGCCGGAGTGGCGGCGAGTCCTCGTGCGCACGGTGCTTCCGGCAAGTCTGCACCGGCTCCCGAAATCATGGTCAAGAGCACGCTGGACGGCACGATGCGTCCGTCGTATTTCTACGTGCCGGCATCAAAGAGCGGCGAACGGATCCCTCTTCTCGTCGCCCTGCATACATGGAGTTACGGCTACAAGTCGAAATCTCCGCTGGACTGGGCGTTGAAGGAATGCCGGGCGCGTGGATGGGCCATGCTTTATCCCGATTTTCGCGGGCCGAACTGGACGCCGCAGGCGTGCGGTTCCGACTTGGCCGTGCAGGATATTCTTGACGCGGTGGAGTATGCGAAGGCCAACGCTCCCATCGATGCCGACAGGATCTACGTGATGGGAGGATCGGGCGGCGGAATGATGGCTCTGTTGCTTGCGGGCCGGGCGCCCGGCGTCTGGGCTGGCGTGTATTCCGGATGCCCGATCACCGACATCGCCCGCTGGCACGCCGATTCGAAGCGTATCCGCACCGGCTACTGGAAGCATATGGAGAAAGCCTGCGGCGGCGTTCCGGACGTCCGCGCCGACGAATACAGGAAGCGTTCTCCGCTCACCTGGCTCGCAGCCGCCCGCAAGGCGAAGGTACACGTGCAGATCTGCACCGGCATGCATGACGGGCACAGGCGCAAGGGGGGCGGTTCGGTGCCGATCGGCCATGCCGTGCGCGGTTTCAATGTGCTTGCGGACGAGAAAGACCGCATCTCCGAAGATGCGATCGCGTTCATGGAGAAGAAGGAGAAAGTTCCTGCCGGGATGTCCTTCGCGGGCAAAGACCCGTTCTTCCCCGAGAGCGCCCGCATATATCTTCGCAGGACCAGCGCCAACGTGCGTCTTACCATATTCGAGGGCGGCCATGCCGGCAACCTCGCCGCCGGAATCGACTGGCTTGCGCGTCAGCGCAGGAATGCGCCAGTGGATTGGACGCTTCCTGAAAAAGGAGAGGGCGGCGAGTTCCGTGTGTCGCGTTGAGGTCAGCGCGGCGCGTTCGGCGTGGCGGCGCGCGAGGACACGCGCCCTCCCGTTTGCGGCGTTGCTGTTTGCGGCGTGTGCGTGCGCCGCGACGGACGTCACGTTTCTCATGTGCTATCATCCGGACCACCCGGAAGACCCCACCACGAAACAGATACTGCGCTTCACGGCGGCGCATCCGGAGATTCGGCCTTTCCAGTGGGGCGGACTCACCTTGCCGGGCGGCGGCGGACGCGCCGCTTTCATGCTGGCGCTTGCGGGAGGCACGGCGCCGGACGTGTACAAGGCGTGGTTCCACATTCTCCGCCACGACATAGACGAGGGATTCTGCCATCCGCTCAACGAGTGGCTCGGCGACGACGCGGACGGCGACGGAAAGCTTTCCGACGGCGAGGCGAAGTGGCCGGGCTGGAAGGACGTGCCGCAGCTCTGGCGCGACGTGGCGACGAAGGACGGAAAGGTCTACGCCGTGCCGACGCCTGGATTCGCCTATTACGGAATAGTCTATCGCAAGGATCTCGTGAAGGCTGCGGGGCTCGATCCGGAAAGTCCGCCTTCCACGTGGGATGCGTTTGCCGCATGGTGCCGCAGGCTCACGTTCGCGGACAAGACGATTCCCGGCGCGGCGGTCCAGCGCGGGCAGCGCGCGTTCGCGATAGAGAACCGCCCGTGGGGTTTTCTTCCGTGGGTTGGCGCGGCGGGCGGCGACGTTATACGCGCCAAGGCGGACGGCACGGGCTGGGAGGCGTGTTTCGACGCGCCGGAATGTCTGCGGGCGGCGCGGTTCCTGCAGAGGCTCGTGGCGGACGGCGTCGTGCGCGCCCTGCCGCAGCTTTCGATGTCGAACGAGGTGGCCGACATGTTTGCGAACGGCGAGATCGCGAGCGTGTTCGGCGGGGAGGATCTCGTGGTGTATTTCACGGAGCGTCTCGGTTTTCCGCCGGAGCAGATCGGCCTCATGCCGTTTCCGGCGGCGGACGGAACGTGCCGTCCGGTGTTGCAGGCGCACAAGCATTTCTACGCGATGACGGAAGGCGTCGGAAGACGTCCGAAGGAGGAACGCGATGCCGTGTGGGCCTGCGTGGAGCAGCTGGCGTCGAAAGAGGTGTATGACGAGACCGTGCGCAAGAACGTGGCGGAGGGACGGGCGCGGTGGTGTCTTCCCGACGATCTCAGGCGTCTTGGTTTCGACGAGCACCTTGCGGAAGTGCCGCCAGGCATACGGAGGATGTACGACGATCTCGCGGCGGGGCGCATCCGCGCCGTGACGGAGCCGTACATGGGATTCTGGCAGGCGGCCAGCGATCTTGTCAGCCGCAGGTTCCTCGGCATTCTTTTGAGCGACGCCGGGAAAGATCTGGATTGCGCCGCCGCGCTGAAGTCGATTTCCGACGACGCCAACCGCGGCCTCATGTTTGACGCGGACAGGAAGAGAATCGAGCAGGCGCGTCCGTTGGCGCGCGTCGTGCTTGGCGTGCTTGCGGCGTGTGCGCTGATAGCCGCGTGGATGTGGCGGAGGGCGCGTTGCGGCTGCGCTGGAAGGACGCGTTCCCTCGCGTCCGCAAATTCCGCGCCGCGGCGATTGCTGCCGTGGCTGTTTTTGTTGCCGGCGGTGGCGTCCATTGCGCTGTGGAGCTACTGGCCGCTTTTGCGCGGCGCTCTGATGGCGTTTCAGGACTATCGCATAGTAGGTGGGTGCGAGTGGACGGGGCTCGACAACTTCATCCGGGTGGCGTCCGATCCCGGTTTCTGGAAGGCGTGGGGCCGCACGTTGCAGTACGTCGCCACCACGCTTGCGCTCGGATTCGTGTCGCCAGTCGTGCTGGCGCTCTTGCTGAGCGAGATTCCTCGCGGAAAGGTATTCTTCCGCACGGTGTACTTTCTTCCCCATCTCACCAGCGCGTTGGTAGTCACGCTGCTGTGGAAGATGATGTTCGACCCGACGGAGAACGGAATGCTGAACCAGGTGCTGGCGTGGTTCGGCGTGGGGCGGCGCGCCTGGCTGCAGGATCCCGCGTGGGCCATGACGTGCTGCATACTGCCCGGAGTGTGGGCGGGCATGGGTACGGCTTCGCTCATCTATATAGCGGCGCTCGGGTCGCTGCCGCCGGACTACTATGAAGCGGCGGCTATAGACGGCGCGGGGATATTCGCCCGGCTGCGCCACGTCACGCTGCCGCAGCTCATGCCGCTGATGTTGATAAATTTCGTGGGGGCGTTCATCGCCGCGTTCCAGGGAATGGGGTCGATATTCCTTTTGACCTTCGGCGGGCCGGGCGACGCCACGAACGTGCTTTCGCTCGTGATCTGGAAGGAGGCGTACAACAACCTGCGCTTTTCGGCGGCGACGACGATGGCGTGGTTCCTCGGCACGGCCTTGATCGCATTTACCTATCTTCAGATACGTTTCCTGCGCCGCGTCGAGTTTCGCCAGGCCGCCGCAAACTGAAATTGCGGGGCTGGGTGGAATTTGGTATCATTTACGCCGACGAGGAACAATTCAGATGAACGTCGGAATAATAGGTTTGGGACTGATAGGCGGGTCTTTCGCGAAGGCGGCGACGCGCGCCGGGCACAAGGTCGCCGCATGGAACCGCACCCGAGCGACGGCGGAGCGCGCCGTGGCCGACGGTTCGGCGGCGGCCGTGCTGGAGGAGGACATGACGTCGGCGGCGGGGTGCCCCGACCTGTATCTCGTGTCTTTGCCGCCGGAATCCGTGGCGCCGTGGATTGACGCCCACCAGGCCGCGTTCAAGCCGGGCGCGGTCGTCGTGGACGCGACAGGCGTCAAGGGGAAGGTTTGCGCCGCCATGCGGAAGTATGCGTACGACGACACCCCGTGGACGTTCGTGGGCGGGCATCCGATGGCCGGCATGGAAGTGGCCGGGTACGAAAACGCCACGGCAGACCTTTTTTCCGGCGCTTCAATGGTTTTGACGCCGTACCCGTCGTGCGGCCGCGGCCCGCTCGACATG
>JAFPNP010000225.1 GCA_017411125.1 Kiritimatiellia bacterium | reverse complement strand
GGCGTTCTTGAAAGTTTGCGAGCGTTAGCGAGCATATCGGATGAATCGGAATTTCATGTTCGTGTTTCTTTCGTTGTTTTCGTCAAGTTGGAAACAACATAAACAACTTTCAATTGCAACTTTCATTCACGCGCGGGCTAACTCGCCCGCGCTCGTTCGCAAAACTTGGTTTAAGACGGGACGGCGCCCGTCCCTCCCGAACAAGGCCGTAGGCGAAGTTCAAGGCGCGTCCGAAGGGCAAAGTTGTTTTTGAGAGTTGTTCTGGTTGTTTCAAAAACAAAATGCGTCGTCGCGTCGTTCTCAACGCGCCCTGCCTGCCAAATCAAACTCCGATTTGTCCGATTCGCCCGCTGACGCGGGCGTTCTTGATTGTCTGCGAGCGTTAGCGAGCATATCGGATGAATCGGAGTTTCATGTTTGCGTTTCCTTCGTTGTTTTAGTCAAGTTGGAAACAACATAAACAACTTTCTGTCGTGCCTTCAACCGTCTTTGCGACAGCGTGTTTTCGTTTCGGTTTCGCCGCGCCACCGAGAGGGAGCGGAACCGGTGAATCGGGAAAAACGTTTCGAGAAATAGAGCGGATCGCCGAACCCGCACGTGAGCGCAACTTCCTTGACGGACATAGACGTGGTGAGCAGAAGCTGCCGCGCCATGTTGATTCTGCAGCCCTCCACGTATGCCTGCGGCGAAGTGCCGAACGCTTCGCGAAACCGATGCGCGAAACGGGATGGCGAAAGGCGGAACGATGCGGCAAGCGTCGCCAGAGTCTGCTTCTCGGCGAGATGTCCGAGCATGTAAGCGCCCACTTCCTCCTTGAAGCCAGTATCGCCGCTGGCGGCGTTTATTCTTGCCAGCCTGAGCAGGATGTTTTCGATAAGATTCATGGCGATCGCCTCGTCGTGGCCGGAACCTGTCGACGAGTTGGCTACGACCTCCCTGAAGAGCGCGACGATGCGACGGCGCTCGACGGCGGAGGCGGACTGCATGGAAAACTCATTCCAGCCGAGAAGCGGCAGCCAGTTCGCGGGAGCGTGAAAGTGCGCCCAGAGAAAATGCCAGACGCCGACCGCCGGATCGGTGCGGTAGTCGTGCCGTTCGTGCGGCCTGAAAAGGTAGAAAGAGAAGGGCTTCAGCCCGGTTCCGCCGGCCAATCCCGCGCCGCCGACTGTCAGAATGAGCAGATGGTCGTCCAGTCCGCCGTTCCGGACGATGTGGTAGTCCGTTCCCATCTTGTATTCGCTGGACAATACGGAACGGTATGGGTGGCGCTTCACGTATTCGGGGTCGAACATGACCTCGCGCATTTGCACCCGCATTGATTTGTTCGCGTGTTTCATGGCGCATAATATAGCAAGATATTCCATGCGTTTCAAGCGTCAATCCATGTGTCTCCGGTAAATGCCATTGGCTGTTTTGCTATAATAACACCGTATTGCAAACTAGCGAAGGAGGAACAAACCATGCGTTTGAGGACAATCGGTTTCGTCTACGCCATGATGGGCGCGGCTGCTGTTTCTTTTGCGGACGATCCGGCTCTGCCGGACGGATACGCGCCCCTTGACTGGATTGAATCCACGGGCGGGCAGTATATCGACACGGGCGTGGACGCCGGCGCGAACACGACTATAGACATGTCGTTCGGTCACTGCGTTTACATAGAGGAAAGCACGCTCTTCGGCAAGGACGTGTGGGATCCGCAGGGCTGGCTGTTCATCATGCAGGCCGGGCATTTCCGCTTCTTCGGCACACAAGGCTCCGATGCAGCGTTATGGAATCTCATCGGCAAAGACCTCACCGAGCAGCGCGACTATCGTTTCACGCTTGGAACGGACGACAAGGCGCGGATGTTCGACGCAAGCGGCACGGAGCTGTGCGCACTAGCGACCGATCGTTCTACCGACTCGAACCACTCGCTGTGGCTTTTCAAGTGCAACAATCCGTATGGGAAACCCGGCGGGAAGTTCCGCCTCTACTCGGCGAAGATCGGTACGGACGAGGGCGAGACGCTGCGCGACTTCGTGCCCGCCCGCCGCATGGTCGACCGTGCCGTCGGACTCTACGACCGCGTGACGAAGAGCTTCTTCGCAAACGCCGGCACGGGCGCGTTTCTTGCGTCGGACGAGCGATACGTCTTTCTTGACTGGATTGAATCCACGGGCACGCAGTACATCAATACGGGCGTGGACGCCGGTGCAGAAACGACTATCGACATGTCGTTCGGGCACTGCGTCTATGTGCAGTCAAGCACGCTCTTTGGCAAGGACGTGTGGAATTCGCAAGGTTGGCTGTTCGTCATGCAGGACGAGCATTTCCGCTTCTTCGGCAAAACCGGAACATCTGGCACAGCGTGGAATCTTGTCGGTAAAGATCCCACAGGGCAGCGCGACTACCGCTTCACGCTCGGCGCGGACAACACGGCGCGGATGTTCGACGCCAACGGCACGGAGCTTTGCGCACTCGCGACCGACCGTTCCACCGCCTCGAATCACCCGCTGTGGCTCTTCAAGAACGCCAGCCGGTATGGATATTCCGGGAAGTTCCGCCTCTACTCGGCGAAGATCGGCACGGACGCTGGCGAGACGCTGCGCGACTTCGTGCCCGCGCGCCGCGTAAGCGACAGCGCCGCGGGCCTCTACGACCGCGTGACGAAGTGTTTCTTCGCGAACGCCGGAACGGGGGCGTTTCTTGCGTCAACGTCGGGCGATCCAGTCACCGCGGTCTGGACAGGCGCCGGCGACGGCACGAACATCCTGCAAGAAGCCAACTGGCATTGCTGCGACGCCGACGGGCAGACAATGGCGGACGCGCTGCCCGGGCCGAATACAGTGGTGCGTATGACGGACGTCGCCATGGCGTCGGTCCCGGCGGGAATTGTATGGCCCTACGGCAAGGTGGTGATAGGCGCCCAAGACCATCCTCTCACCGAATGGGGGCGGATCGGATACGGGGTATATAGGTATAAAGACAAAGACATGCCGAATTACAACTTCGTCAACATTCCTCTCGCGGACTACGAATGGAAAGGCGCTCAAAGCGGCATCGACGCGCAGCTGGACGACTACAACACGGCCTGGATGGACAGCAACCTCAAGCAGTCGCAACTTCGCTTTGACGGCTGGGTTTACGTTGACGATACAAAGGCCGGAACATGGTCTATTCTTCAGTGCTTCGACGACTACTTCTACTTCACGCTCGACGGGCAGATGCTGGCGCAGAATCTGACGTTCCGCTATGCGACAAATTTCACCGCGCAGGTATCTTCCGGTTGGCACCGCTTTTCCATCATTTGCGGTGACTGCTGGGGCGGTTACGGTTCTCTGCGCTGGGCGGGCAAGACCTGGTCAGGCCCAGGCCTCAGTCATGGGCCGATGACAATCACCGCCGGCGAAAGCACTTTCAAGTTTTCCGAATTGCCCGGCGGTTCCGGGGAGAACAAAATCACGCTAGCCTACGACTGCGACTGGCGCGGGCTTGGCATCATCGATCTTGGCAACGCGCAGAAGATCGACCTTGCGGGGCATAGACTTTATGTCGCGGGTTTCACGGGCGACGGACGCCTTGGCCCTGAAATCACCGATTCTGTCGGTGGCGGCGAACTTCACCTTGACAACGCTTCCGATTGGGCGAACTCGACAGTCCGGATTTCGGGCGGACTGAAGCTATTCAAGGAAGGCCGCGGAACATTCACGTCTTCTTTCCACGACCAGACATACAGCGGCGGCACAGAAGTCGCGGAGGGCACGTTCAAATGCGGTGCCCTGGAGAGCTTCGGAAGCAGGGAAGGCACGGTGACGGTGCGATCCGGCGCAACGCTCAACCTCGACGGCTGGGGCAACGCCGGCGGGCGCAAGTACGTTCTTGACGGCGGAACGATCAGGTCGGACGTCATGCGCGCCTATCGCGACACAACATGGCTCGACGACGTGACGCTGACGGCCGATTCGTTCATGACCGGCCGGGATTTCGGCTTCCACCAAGTGAACGGAGAAACGCATCTCGATCTGGGCGGCAATACGCTGTCCATCAACTCCACCGCCGCCGGCAGAGAGTTCGTGTTCTGCAGTCTGAGCGCAACCGGCGGAGGGCGCATTGCCGTCAACGGCGTCGGCGATCTTGGATACTTCAACGTCAGTTTCTCCCCTGATATCGTTTTGGAGCAAGGGGTCAGGATGGTGTGCTATTCCCATCTCAACTCTACATATCGGGACTTGCTTGGCGGCTATGATGCGTCTGGCTACACGCTAGACGATTCGTGCGAGACCAACATGTGCGCCCAAATAGCCGGACGATTCAAACCGGGAGCCAACTTCCACGTCTGCAAATTGCTGGACGGCGCAACACTCGATCTGTCCGCGTTCAGCGAACCTTGGCCGTGTACGGGCCTGACGGAAGGCGTGACGTGCGGGTTTGCCGAGAATGCCGTCATCAAGGTGGACGTTGGAGAGCGCAAGTTGAAGAACGGTGATTGCGTCCTGCGCTGGGCGGATGGAGT